>JAKORQ010000277.1 GCA_029777755.1 Planctomycetota bacterium | reverse complement strand
CAATTCCTCGCCATCCAGGAGGCCTGCTCGGTGTCGCTGGACAACCCGCAGATCACCGAGGAGATCGCCAGCAAGTACTCGCGCCGCATGGACAAGCTGGTTGGCGTGCTCAACAAGTACGGCTTTGCCGCAAAGAAGCCCAAGGGATCGTTCTTCCTGTACGTCCGCTGCCCCAAATCGGCGGTCGGCAAGGATGGTCAGCGCGTCAGCTTCGAGAACGCCGAGCAGTTCAGCCAGTGGCTAATCACCGAGAAGCTGATCAGCACCGTGCCGTGGGACGATGCAGGTGCATATGTGCGCTTCAGCGTGACGTTCATCGCCAGGGGCGAAGGTGAAGAGGATCGCGTCATTGGCGAGATCGACAAGCGGCTGGCGAATGCCGGATTCGAGTTCTAGCGAATGCGGCCGGGGTTGAGAGATCAATCCCGGCGGGCATTCCACGATAGAAACTGCCATGGCAGAGCAGGCATTCATTGCCCTGGGCGCCAACCTGGGCGATCGCAAGGGAAACATTGATCGCGCCATCGATCTGCTGCGCCAGGTGGACGGGATCGAAGTCGTGCGGGTTTCCCGGCTGATCGAAACGGCCGCCGTCGGAGGGCCGGATGGATCACCTGCCTACCTGAATGGCGCTGCTGAGCTTCGCACCCGCCTGGGCGCTGCCGAGCTGCTGGAAAATCTGCTATCCATCGAGGCAACGCTCGGGCGGGTGCGGCACGCCAGGTGGGAACCGCGCCTGATCGACCTTGATCTGCTGCTGTATGGCAACCAGGTCATCGAGCAGCCGGGCCTCACCGTGCCACATCCCCTGATGCACACCCGGCGGTTCGTGCTGGAACCGCTGGTGGAGATCGCGCCGGACGTTATCCACCCGATCCTGGGCAAGTCGATGCGCCAACTGCTGGCCAATCTCTCCTGATCCGGGTAAACTATTGGCTCAATCATGAGCATTTTCACAATTCATCCTTTCGGCAGTCACTTCTGGAGTGAGTTTCGTTGCAGCCCTGAGGGGCAGGCATTGCGTGAGTTGCTGAGCAAGTCGCTGGCGGACGCCCCGGCGCGGGCGCCCCGGCCAAGCGCCAGCGATTTCCTGGCGGCCAAGAGGCATAACCGCCGTGACATCGTCGATAATCACTGGCAGATCGATCGATATACCCTGTCGTGCCTGGTGGCCGATCGGTTGCTTAACGACTCGGTTGATGACGATCGCCTCCTGGACTGGATCTTCGACATGATGCACGAAGCCACATGGGCGGTGGCGGCGCATCTTCCGAACCTCGATCTGCCCCGTTCCTCCCAGCCGACGCTTGACCTGGCAAGCTGCGAGTTTGCCTGCTCGCTGGCGGAACTTCGCGAGGTGCTGCTGCCGTGGCTGCAACAGCAGAGCAGGACTCTGGACATGTCAATCATTGACGAGATCGATCGCCGCATTCTCACGCCGTTTGCGCAGGAAGATCGCTGGCACTGGGCCGACCCCAACAGCGAGATCATCAACAACTGGTCAGGCGTTTGCGGCGGCGCCGTGCTCGATACCTGCCTTTCCCTGGAGGCACAGGGGTTCCCGCGGCCGGAAGCCAAGCGCAAAGCCATCGCTGCCCTGAACCTGTTCTGGGATCGCGCCTTCACTGCCACCGGTGAATGTGACGAAGGCCCGGCATACTGGAACTATGGCGTGAGCATGGCCTGCCTGCCGATGATGCGGATGACACGCGAGCAGATCGAGGCGGAGTTTGATGTGGCGCGCATCCGTGCCGTCGCCAACTACATGGAGAAGATCCATATCCACAACGGGTACTTCCTTGCCACCAACGACAGCGTATCGCGCCTGCATGCGGCGTCATGGTATGCCGGGTGGCTGGCGGAGTTCGTCGACTCCGACTTCCTGCGCTGGTGGTCAAGTACGTCCCCGACCAAGACCATCCACAGGGTAACCATGATGCTGCGGCACTGCTGGCAGGCAACGCGCCCGCCGGTGAAGCAGGTACCAGCGCCATCCTGCGTTCCGGTGCGCTACCTGTCCGACCAGCAGACAGGAATCTACCAGAGGCCGACTGCCGGCGGCCCGCTGTTTACCTTCTCGATCGGGGGCGGCCACAACGCCGAGAGCCACAATCACAACGACCTGGGAGCATTCCAGCTCATTCTCGACGATGTACCGTGGATCATCGACGTTGGCCAGCCGCACTATCTCACCGACTTCTTCAGCTCCAAGCGCTATGAGAAGTACATCTGCGCCGCCAGTTCAGGTCACTGCTGCCCTGCAATCAATGGCTGTGAGCAGCGCGCAGGCAGGATCGCGGCCGGCGTGGTGCTGGAGCGTAATGATGATGCAGGAAAGCTCGCCCTGGACCTTACATCAGCTTACGGGCCGGAAGCGGGACTGAAACTGTGGCATCGCGAGTCGGTCGTGCCCCCGGGCGTGGCGGAAGCGCGTGTGCGGGATTCGTACGAACTTGAGCGCGATGGCGTAATCACGCATCGCCTGTGGTTCCGCCAGCGTCCTGATGTTGATGGCACAACGATCACCTGCGGGCCGGTGGTGGTGAAGATCAGCGTTGCACCGGAAAAGGCGCAGATCCACGAGTTTGACGGGCAGGATCCGCGTCTGCTTCTGCGTGAGTACCCGGCCGGGCACAAAATCTACCGCGTCGATATGGATTATCGCCTCCCACAGGGTAAGGGGATGGAGGTTAGCACGACGATCGGGCTGAAGTAGAAGGCACAGTTGAAGCTCAAGTCTGCGCTTCCGGCGGAGCCTCGAGCTTCTTTGTTTTATTTCGCTCTTTCTCCTCAAGTATGCGTGCCTTTTCGTACTCGCGCAGATCCCTCGTGCCGCGCGGGGCGGGGTAGATGGTGTAGTCAACCTCGCTGTTGATCTCCGCCCCCACCAGCAGCACGATCGCCGCCAGGTAGAACAGCACAAGCAGGATCACCACGCCCCCAAGCGTGCCGTATGTCTTGTTGTATCCCTTTATGGCGATCTGGTCGACGTACAGCCGGAATCCCACGCCAAGGCCAACCCATGCAAGGATGCAGAAAACAGCGCCAGGCGTGAGGAAGCGGACCCGCCGCTTCACCGAGCAGCCGAAGTGGTAAACCACGTTCAGCACCACCATCAGCAGAACCAGGGCCAGTGACCAGCGGGCAATATCCAGGACGATCCGCAGGCTGGCAGGCAGTTGATATCCGATCAGCTCCTGCGAGTTCTTCCATATCCAGTTCAGTACCAGGCCACCTACAGGCAGCAGTGCCACCACCAGTATCATCAGCGTGGCCACCACTATTGTCAGCAGTATGGCCAGCGGTCGCTGGACGTAGAATCGCCTGCCCTGCTCCACATCATAGCAGCGGTCCAGCGCAGTCATCGTCTGGGCCATGCCACCGCTGGCCACCCACAGCGTCATGATGATGCCGAAGCTCATCAGACCTCCGCGGGTTTCGCGCAGGACTCGCCCGACCATATCATCGATCTGCACGCGCAGCGTGGCCGCTGTCTCCGATGGCAACTGCAGCAGGAATCGCTCGATCGAATCCAGCACCTGCTGCTTCTGTTCCTCTGGGATGTATGGCAGGAGTGTCAGCAGGAAGATTAGGAACGGGAATATCGCCAGCAGCCAGGAGTACGCCAGAGCCGACGCCCACACGAAGACGTTGTTCCTGCACATCTGCGCGTAGATGTTGCAGAGGAATCGCCAGGGGCCGACTTTCCTCACCGCGACTGGAAGATCCCGGACTCTTGCCATGGGCAAGCATATTCTGCCCGGAACTACCGAGTCTGCATAGTGGATTACTGCTTTACTGCGCGCTTGCCAATTGTTAGTCTGGCCGACATTCGTGGGGAACAGGTCTATTTTGGAGCCGTTCTTATGGACAGCCTGATCGAATCTCTGGAATCGCGAACTCTTCTCACAGTTACGCTTGACCCGGTTGCCGCGCAAGCATTCCCGGGAGGCAAGTCGATATTCGTCCCGGTCACCGGCACCACCGACAGTGCCTCACGGGTCAGCTACAGCGTTGCCTCAAGCAACCCGGCTGTCTTCGCCCGGGCCCTGCCGAATCTGAGCTTCATGCGGATGTACATCAACATCGGCGGCACCGATCGCGGCTACATGGAGTTTGCCCTGTTCGATGAACTGGCGCCCATGACGGTCGGCAGGATCACCCAGCTCGTGAACGAAGGGTTCTACAACGGGCTGACGTTCCACCGCGTGATCCCCGGCTTCATGGCCCAGGGTGGCGACCCCTCCGGCACCGGCGCGGGCGGGACGGGCGCAAAGTTCGACGATGAGTTCCATCCCGATGCCCTGTTCACCACGACCGGCCAGCTCGCCATGGCCAATGCTGGCCCGGATACCAACGAGTCGCAGTTCTTCATCACCGTCGATGACACCCGCTGGCTTGATTTCCGACACACCATCTTCGGCCAGCTCGTGCGCGGCCGGGAGGTGCTTGAGCAGATCATGGCGGTAGGCACATCCGGCGGTGATTCCGAAGGCCGCACCACCCAGCCGGTGATCATCACCTCGGCCGTGATGGTCCAGAACAACGTGGACACGGTTATCCTGGTCAAGGGAAGTGGCGAGACAAACATCACTGTCACCGCACAGGACCACAACTCCACCTCCAGCCAGGGATTCTTTGCTGGAAGCTACGTCGATACTCAGGACACACCCCCGTTCCTCCACCCCATTGAGGATCAGCAGACAGTCTCGGATCTGCCGCTGGTGATCAATACACAGGTCACCGACATCGATGGCGGTGATCCCTACATCAGCGCCATCGCCCTGCCGGCCGACGCCGACAAGATCAGCGTCACCGTCACCGGCAGCCAGGTCGTGGTCACTCCCCTTAACGGCTTCTCCGGCGTGGCACAGGTTCTGATCGGCGTGCTGCGGCCCAACAGCGGTACATGGGACACCGAGCAGATAAACGTAACGGTCCTGCCCGGCCCGTTCGCCAAGTACGACGGCGTCACCAGGACACTGAAGATCGACGCCACCAGCGGCAACGATAACGTCTTCGTGCAGCAGGTTGGCAACGTCCTGAACGTCACCGTCAATGGCAAGACGTACCAGTTTGGCGCGCCCGACATCTCCACCATCAGCGCCGTACTGGGCGATGGCGATGATGTCATTCAGGTCAAGGACACCTTCATCCCGTGCGTCATCTACGGCGGGCTGGGTAATGACTACATCTTCGGCGGCGATGGCGACGATACGCTGTTTGGCGGAGAAGGTGATGACACGCTTCACGGCGCCAGCGGCAACGACTACATCGACTGCGGACCCGGGCACGACCTCGCCGGCGGACAGAAGGGATGGGACACCATCATCGGCGCGGCCGGCCGCGATACCCTCCGCGGCGGCGACAATGCCGATGTCATCCGCGGTGGCGGCGCCAAGGACATGCTCTACGGCGGCAAGGGCATGGACACCATCTATGGCGCCGGCGGCAATGACACCATCGATGGCCAGGAAGGCGCCGACGTTATCTACGGCGGAGAACACGAGGATGTGATCTACGCCGGCGGCAAGCTGGATCGAGTCTTCGGCGACGCCGGCGATGACATCATCTACGCGTTCGATGGCCTGCCTGATACCATCAGCGGCGGCGATGGCTTTGACACCGTCTACGCCGACATCCTCGATATCATCGATGCTGATGTCGAGAATATCCTCTACTCAGAGGGAT
>JAKORQ010000276.1 GCA_029777755.1 Planctomycetota bacterium | reverse complement strand
TCGCGCCAACCCCGCCCGAGCAGCCACATCACCGCCGGCAGCGCGACCCATCCGATCAGACTGAAGTTGTGATGGGTCAGGAGCATGACGACAGGATCAACGGGCCCCCACACATGCAAGGTGCCGCCCGACGCAATCTGAAGAAAGCCAACCTCGACCCGGTCGTGGGACGCAGCCACCCCTCTGAGCAACAACTCGAAGCGATGCAGCGGATTTCCAGCCGCCACCGCATAGTAGAGGCACTCGGCAGCGATCACGGCGGCGAAACCCACGAGGATCCAGCCGTAGCGAAGGCGCGGCAGGCGATAGCCGCGCAGGAAGAGCATGCCGTAGAAGATCATCAGCGCCGCGCTCAGCTCGTGGGCCGAGAAGGCCAGCCCGGCACTCAGCCCGCTGGCCAGCAGCCACCCCCGCCACGCCGGGCCGACGCACCCACGCCAGAACAGCCAGAAGCTCAGGATCACAAAGAACAGCTCGGGGACGTCTGCGTTGGGGGTCGTGGACTTGAGCGCGTAGATCGGCGCGGTAAGAAGCAGAACGGAAGTGATCAGCGCCGCCCCCCGCGACAGCAGCCCGTTGAGCATGTACATCGTGACCGCAGCCACAGCGAAAAGCGTGAGGGCCGCGGCCAGACTCAAGGACCATTCGCTCTCGCCAAGGGCCGCAATGACCAGCGCCATGGGAATCGCCACCGACGCACGGATGGTCCCGAAATGCTCGGCGACATAGGGGAAATGCTCCCGCCAGCCGAGGGCGGACATCACGTAGTACTCATCGTCCGACGCAACGAACCCGATCCAGGCAGACCACAGGGACACGACGCACACGGCCGCCAGGACCAGCAATTGAACAGGCAGGTATTCGAACCAGCCTGCGGAAGGACGGGAAGACATGGGGGGGCTCGACGTACAACACAGGATTCCGGACTTTAGCCGAATCCCCTTGCCCATGACATCAAGTAGTTCACACTGTGCGCCGGGTAGCTGCCGTCGACTGACAACTCTTCACTGCGATCCTTCGCCCCCGTTTGTTAGAATTCCGGACTTGCCAAATCAACCGCCGTCATCTGGAGCATTCCGCCGTGCAACTCGTCTGTCTCGACCTCGAAGGTGTTCTCGTCCCCGAAATCTGGATTGAATTCGCGGAGCGCACCGGCATTCCCGAACTGCGGCGCACCACCCGCGAGGAGCCGGATTACGACAAGCTGATGAAGTACCGCCTGGATCTGCTCAAGCAGCACAAGCTGGGCCTGCCCGACATCCAGAAAGTGATCGCCGAGATGGGGCCCGAGCCCGGCGCCAAGGACTTCCTCGACGCCCTGCGCCAGGACTTCCAGGTGATCATCCTCTCCGACACCTTCTACGAGTTCGCCATGCCGCTGATGCAGCAGCTGGGCATGCCCACCCTGTTCTGCCACAAGCTGGAGGCCAATGCCGAGGGCTACCTGGTGAACTATCACCTGCGCATGGCCAATCAGAAGAAGGAAGCCGTGCAGCGCTTCAAGGAGATCAACTTCAAGGTGATCGCCGCCGGCGACTCCTACAACGACACCGCGATGCTCAACGAAGCCCACGCCGGCATCCTGTTCCGCGCCCCGGACAACGTCATCGCCGAATTCCCCCAGTTCCCGGTCGAACGCGAATAC
>JAKORQ010000275.1 GCA_029777755.1 Planctomycetota bacterium | reverse complement strand
TTCGCCCCGCCATGTCGCGGGGAGAATGCGCCTGTGGTATGCTTTTTCAAATGCGGGCATTATCGGTAAATGGCTCTCCCAGCAGGCAGGGCCGGACGGTGGCGCATCTGAAGAAGCTGGAGCTGCCGGTCGTGCATCTGAGCGACGGCATCGAGCAGGCGGTCTCCGCGATCCTGGATGCGGACCTTGTGGTCTTTGCCACCCCCGTCTACTGGTTCAACGTTTCGGCCCTGATGAAGCAGCTCATCGAGGCGCTTCCCGAGGCCCCTGACTATGAGTGCGAGGGCAAGATCGCCTTTCTCCTCGCGGTCTGTGACGATGATGGCGGCCAGCAGGCGCTGAACCAGATGGCGGCTCCGCTCTCGCACATGGGGTTTGGCTTTCCGCCCTATGCGCTTTCGAATTACATCAACCACAGCATGATGGAGCGGAGCGAGGAGCAGTGGCAGCGCGAAGTGACAAGCCACATGAAATCCCAGATCGGCAAGATCATGCGTGAGCACGGAAAGGCGAAGCGCCGTGGAGTCCTGAAGTTTTAGACGAGCCTGCCAGACGCGAAACGGAAGAGAGGTAGCTACAATGCCAAGAGCCAGCCGCGCGAGCCTTTGGACGCTTGTGATCGGGGTTATGTTCATCCACGCCCTCGTCATGCCGGCTCCGGCTCCTGCGGCTCAGGGAGAACTCCTTCAACTGGCAGCTTTCACGGCTGAGAAAGCGGCTCCATCGCAGAGCACCGTCACCGCTTCGCAAACCAGGGAAAAGAAGGCCGCCCCTGCGGAGGCCCCTGCTTCCACTGCCGTCAAGAAGACCAGAAGCCCATGTTACTGGGCCGACCTCGAGTGGGACCAGATGAAGGCCTCGGACAGACGGGCCTGGACGAGGCTTGGATGGACCAGGATGCGCTGGGACGGCGGCATGGCGCCCGCATCCGACCGCAAGGACTGGAGCCAGCTGACGGAGGAAGAGAAGGACGCTGTCAGGTCACTCGGCATCACCCCCGACGGGTGGGACCATTCCGGCTGCTAGACCAGTTCCGCTCAGGCGGAACTTGCCCTGGGATTGGCCTTCTTGGCCTTTCTGGCCTCCAGGTAGCGGAGGACGGTGTAGGTTCCATAGCCGATCAACCCCGCCCCCGCGATGAAGGCGCCGTAGGAGACGGGCCAGGGAATGCCCTGCGTCATCATCGAGAACTCGGACATTCCGCCCATGCCCGCGAGGAGGTTGATCGGCATGAACACCACGCCGAGGATCGTCAGTTGGGAGAAGCGCCGGTTCTGGTTGATGTTGATGAAGCCGATGGTGGCATTGAGCAGGAAGTTGATCTTGTCGAACAGGAAGGCCGTGTGATTGTTCAGCGAGTCGACGTTCCGCAGGATCTGCTTGGTATAGGACAGCTGCTCCGGCGACAGCGTCTTGCTCTGGATGAGAAACGCGAGGGCCCGCTGCGTATCGAGGATGTTGCTGCGGATGCGGCCGTTGAGGGCTTCCTCTTCCGCGATGTCCGAGAGCACGCTGGCCGCTTCCTGGTCGGACATCGTTTCGCTCAGCACGTGCTTTCCCGCGCGGTTGAGCGTCATGTAGATGTCCTCGAGCGAGTCGGCCGAGTATTCGACGTCCGTGCCATAGAGATCGAGAAGCAGGTCGTAGCAATCCTCGACGTAGTTCACCTGGGTGCGCGCGCGGCGGCGCAGCAGGCGGAACACCGGCAGCTCCTCGTTGCGCAGCGAGAACAGGATGCCCTGGTGGAGGATGAAGGCCACGGCCACGCTGCGCGAATCCCCCTCCCGGTCGAGCAGGAAGTTGGAGTGCAGATGAATCTCGCCGTTCTCTTCCACCTGGAAGCGTGAGGTGACTTCGAGTTCCGTCTCGTCGCCGGGGTCGGGGAGGCTCAACCCGAAATGCTGGCCGATGTAGGCGCGTTCGGCCGGCGAGACGTTGATGAGGTCGATCCAGATGGGCTTGATGCCGAGCAAGTCCTTGCGGCTGTTGATCGACACCTGGCGGATGCGGCCGCCGACCAGTTCGAAGGCGTTCATCTGGTTCTCGGCGAAGCGCGGCTCGGCGAGGCCGGCCAACTGCTCGCGCAGGGCGTCTCCGAGTTCCCACAGGATCTCGTTGCCGCGCTCTTCCGGAATCCGGCTCCACAGGCTCTTTGCATCGTCGAGAGGCAGCGCCTCCAGCATCCGCCCGATCTCGGCGGCGCGCAGGCCTTCCAGCACATTCTCGATTTCGGCGGAATGCTGGCGCTGCAGCAGCGTCTCGACCACCTCCTTGCCGGACTGCTGCTGGCTGCGCACCACGCCTTCCACCAGCTTCTGCTTCCTCAGCAGTTCTTGAATGACCTGCAACTGCATCGACGCCCTCCGGATGGGGCCTAGGGTCTGGCAGAGCGCCGCTCTCTCTTCAAGGCTCGGCATGCACCGCCGCGGCAAATCGCAACGGAAAGGCGACCGGGAACGGGCTACATGTAGGAGGTGCGCCTGGGCTTCTCCTGATGGCGCCAGTCGGAGACGGCATAAGGGCCGGGGGCCACTTGCCGGTCGATGACGTATCGGGCGGATCTTTGCCGCTCGGCTCTCCGGAACTGCTCGAGATGCGTTTCGACGTCGTCCGCCCACACATCCATGTTGGCGATGCTCTCGGCATGGCCATTCAGCCGCCGCTCGAGGCGATTACAGC
>JAKORQ010000274.1 GCA_029777755.1 Planctomycetota bacterium | reverse complement strand
TTCAGTGGTTCCTCGGGCGGAATCATTTGAACGTGCCTCTCTATGATTCGCAGAGCGGTGGATGCAGAGATGGTCTGCACCCCGACAGGTACAATGAGAACGAAGGGGCAGAATCTACCCTTGCGTACCTCCTGAGCCTGTTGGAGATGCGCAGATTCCGTCAGCACACCGAATTGCAGCGGGGACCGATTGATGAACGAGCAACTGGTGGTGCACGAGCAGACGACATTAGTACAGCGCCGGCTGGAGCAGTTTCAGCGTGACAACGCCCGGGTCATTGCGCGGTACTTTGGCCCGGAAGCTCAAGGTGGCGACTCACTGGTGCGCGTGATCCGCGCGTTCCTGGAGTACAGCCCGCAGACAAGGAGATACGAATGGGCGATGACGCAGAAGCGCTTTGCTTCGCGTCATCGCGACTTTGCGCGAGTCTTGCGCAGGTTCTTCGCGCGACTGGTGCGCTGGCTGGTGACCAGCGGCCATGTCGACCTGCAGCAGGCGGTGCAGAATTTGCCCGAACGGGATCAGCTTCTGCTGGCGTCATACGTGACCGCCGAGTACTCGGTGGAGTCGGCCGCGTTCTTCAATCCATCGATTGTGCCGCATCCTTCGCAGGAGGGACTGCCGCCGGGATACCTGCGGTTCATCATGAGCTTCCGCGCCACCGGCGAGGGGCACATAAGCTCCGTGGTGTTTCGCTCCGGCGTGCTGGATGAGCAGGCGCGGATGATCCTCGACCCGGTCAGCCCGTATATCAGCACGCCGGTTGTCGAGACGCACCGGAAGTACGATAAGGAGCTGTTCGCCCGCAAGCTGCAGGAGCTGAACGCGTGGGGCTCGTTCACCGGCGATGTAATCCAGCGATTGCAGAATCAATTCACGCGCGATGAACTGGAAGAAGCGATACGCTCGGCCGACGAGCTTGCGTATAGCGCAGACAGGGAGCACGCGGTGCGGGCGATGCGCTGGCTGGCGGAATCGAACTACACCATCAGCTTCGACGATGAGGAGGATGTCTGCGAGCGGGTGATCTTCCCGGTGTCAGACGCCGAGGCGCACGGCATCGAGGATGCCCGCTTCGTGCGCTTCACCGATGACGACGGCGACAGCACCTATTACGCCACCTACACCGCGTACTCCGGGTCGAGCCTTTCGATTCAACTGATCGAGACGGAGGACTTCCGCCGCTTCGACATCTGCACGCTCAACGGCCCGGCGATCATCAACAAGGGGATGGCGCTGTTCCCCCGCCGGATCAACGGCGACTACTGCATGCTGGGACGGCAGGATGGGCAATCGATCACACTGTCGCGCAGCAGACATCTGCACTTCTGGTATGAGTGGCAGCCGATCATCCAGCCGCGCGAGCCTTGGGAGATCATAAAAATGGGCAACTGCGGTTCGCCGATCGAGACGCCGGCCGGCTGGCTGGTGCTGACGCACGGCATCGGCCCGGTGCGGCGATACTGCATCGGGGCGGCGCTGCTGGACCTGGACCATCCCGAGCGGGTCATCGGGCGGCTGAAGAAGCCGCTGATCGAGCCGCTGGAGTCGGAGCGCGAAGGATACGTCCCCAATGTGGTCTACACATGCGGGGCACTTAACCACAACGGCGTGCTGATCATCCCCTACGCCATGAGCGACACGCGCAGCGGCGTGGCTTCAGTGAAGACCGATGACCTGATCGCGCAGCTCCTCAGTGACGGCCCGTGATGGAGATCACTGCTGCCCCGCGGGGCGCTGTGGCGCGCGTGTACCGGGCTTGTCCTCCTTCTCGTTCAGGCCCCAGTACTCGCGCAACTGATCGTAAAACTGCTTGTTGCCGCCACGCTGCTCGGCGATGTTGAGGTAGTCGACTGTCCGCTGCTTGCTCTCGGTGCTGTAGGCGATGAACGCCAGCAGGAACAATGGGCGCGACTGCCGCGGCTCGTTCTGGGCAAGATCCTTCAGGTCGCGAACGATGTACTGCAAGCGATCGTCGCCGAAGAACGCCTTCAAGTCGTAGCGGGCCATCAGCAGCGCCGGGTCAGCCTGCATCACCTGCTCCATGTCGGTCTGGGCGCGGGTGTAGTAACCGGCGCCAAGCTCGGCGATCGCGCGGCCCATCAGCACCATTGAGTTGTCGGGCGCGACGACCGCGGCCGCATCATAGTAGTCCAGGGCCTGGGTGTACTTGCCCTGCTGCATGGCCTGCTCGGCGTCGCGAAGAAGGTTCTTCAGGCCAGTCGCCTGCACACCCTCGGCAAAGCTGGCGATGCGGATCGGCAACTCAGGCTGAGGGGGCAGTATACCCTCGACCTCGGGCTGGTGCGGCTGCTGGGCCTGTATGGCGTAGCGCTGGCGACGGTTCACCAGGTCGTCATCCTCTGCCGATTCGGTCGAGCTGCGCTGAGGCAGAACCTGCTGCGGCACCGTCGACACCTGCTCCTGCGGAACGGTCACGGCCGGGGTGCCCTGCTGACGCTCCTGCTCCTGGGCCTGGTTCCACTCGCGCATGAACTCGCGATTGGCTTCTTCATCAGTCATGCCCTGCTGCCGGCGGAAGCGCTCCAGCCGGCTGCGCAGCGCGGCATACTGGGTGTTCTGTCGCTCGGCCGCAGGCGCGGCGGTGAGCAGACGTTGTCGCAGCGACTGCTGGGTGTTCACGGAACCTTCCAGCGGCCCGGAAGCCACCGCGCTGGCAAGCTGCGCATTCATCGGATCGTTGATGGGCGTCTCGGGAGCCAGCGTCACATCATGCGGGGCCGCCTGCTGACTCTCGATCTGCTGGAGGCGCTGATACTCCTCGCGCATCTCGCGCAGGCGCGACTCATCGAGATTCAGGCGACGCAGAAGATCGCGCGTGGGCAGAACGACATCATCCTGGCGCACCTCGCCAAGGCTGGTCAGCGGGATCGAAAGCGGGGAGAAAGTCAGGGCGTTAGGGCTGGATGGGGTGAGTCCCGGGATCATGTACTGGATCGGCGGCGCGACGCCAAACTGCGGATTGGGGATGGTCGCGTCGAGGCGGACATCGCCCGGGACGCGATAGGTCGGGCGGCTGACTTGGAATGCGCCGACGCTGCCAGGCTGGAGCCGGCCAAAGTCGGGCGGCGCATTCACGCCACGCTGATCGCCATAGTAGCGCTGCGCGTCGGCCGGGTTGTAGTTGGCCCCGCGCTGATAGACGCTCATGCCCGCATCGCGGGCGAGGTTATCCGAGGGTCGGCTGATGTTTCCGCGAAAGGCAGTGGGGTCGGTGGAGTTGACATTGCCACGGAACTGTCGGCCACGGGTGACATTGCCATAGACAATGTCATCGGCGCTATAGCCACCGGTCACACGACGGGCATCATTCACACCGTCGCTGCCGAGCCGGTTATTGGCGTCGAGCAGCCGGCCAGTGCTGTTCTCTATCTGATACTGCGCCAGGCCCACGGAAGTCGCGCCCGCGACAACCGCGCCGGCTGCCAGCATCAGGATCCAATTGACTTTAGCCTGCTGTCTCATCGACCCACCTGCTTTCTGCTAGTGGCCTCCACTACTCCCAATCAGTCATTATAAACGAATTCAAGCCCCGGGGACGAGAGGACTTTTGCACTTCCGCATTCTCCCGCTACATTCTGCCAAATATGCACAGCAACGAGATCGCCCTCCGTCACCATCGCCTTCGCGGTTATCTCGCCGACAAGGGCCTTGATGGCGTTCTGCTGCAGACAAGGCCGAATTTTGCCTGGATCACCGGCGGCCGTGACAATCACATCGTTTCCGCCAGCGAAATCGGTGTTGCAGCAATCCTTGCGACCACCGACCGGCTCATCTGCCTGACCAACTACATCGAGGCGCCCCGCTTCCGCACCGAGGAGCTTGCCGGCCTGGACATAGAGATTATCGAGTATCCCTGGTGGGATGAGCAGGCCGCGAGAAAAACAGTTGCGGAAGTCATCGGCGGACGAAAAATCGCTTCGGATACCGGCGCCTTCGGCCTGCCTGCCCTGCCGCCGGGCTTTACCAGGCTTCGCTGGTCACTGACGGATACAGAGATACTGCATTATCGCTATTGTGGCCAGCTTGCTTCCGCGGCGATAGAGGCGACCTGTCGGCAGATCCAGGTGGGCGACAGCGAATTCGATATAGCGGCACGCCTTCAGTTCGAGTTGCAGCGTACCGGGGCAAACCCTTACGTAACCCTGGTAGCCACCGATCGGCGGGTATTTGAGTATCGCCACCCCATACCCACCGCCCGCAGGCTGGAGAGGTATGCCATGCTGGTGGTATGCGCCTCCTATCGCGGCCTGATCGCCAACTGTACGCGCTTTGTGCATTTCGGCAGGCTCCCCGAGGAACTGGCACAGAAACAGCAGGCGGTCTGTAACGTAGATGCGGCCGTGAATCTCGCCACCCGCCCTGGACGGACGCTGGGCGACATCTTCGCCGATCTGCAGATGGCTTACGCGGAGAACGGCTACCCCGACGAGTGGCAGAAGCATCACCAGGGCGGCTCCACCGGGTACCTGGGGCGCGAGGTGACGGCAACCCCCGGCTCTACCGAGGTAGTGCAAAGTAACCAGGCGTTCGCCTGGAATCCTTCCATCCAGGGGACCAAGAGCGAAGACACCTTCCTCGTGACCGACAGCGGCATCGAGAATCTCACCCCTGCCTCGCCGACCTGGCCTACTGTGACAGGAAGGTGCGCCGCCGGTGAACTGGTCCGCCCTGCCATACTCGTGAGGTGATGCTCAGCTCGCTTGATGCGAATAAAGATCCCCGCGGCGGCGCGGCACGAAACGCCGCCGCGGGCAATGTCCCACCGCCTATCGGCGGAACAGAAATCGCGAGATCAAAAACCCTACCGCAAACGCGACAACCGTGCTGGGGATCGCGTGGCGCCGAACGCCTCCCCTCATCCTGTCGAGATTGACCTCTCCCAGGTGCTGCCACTGCAGCGCTGTATCCCGGGCCCGGTCGTAGTAGCGGCTCGACCAGCGCCTGATGCGCCCCGCCACTTCCGCCCCATGGTGAGAAACTTCGCCGGCCATGCTTTGCCGCGCCGTCTCGGCGGCGCTTTGGCCGACGGCAGCCAGCCCCTTCCTCGTCCCGTGTATCGCATCACCCATAGGCATTGGACACCTCTGTTTGCCACTTGCGCCATCACCAGAAACAGGCCGGGTGAAGGCATCAAGAGCAGGTAGCTCAGTTTCTAGTGCAGTGGCTTATTCGCCTCGCGCAGCGAGCGGATCCGGTCATGCACATGCTTGATCGCCGAATACTGGGTTTCCACCAGGTCATCGATGCCCGGCGGCACCGGGTTGGCCATCGCCTCGCGATACGCCTCGACGGCCAAGTCCTCCCCCCTTTCGCACTCGGCGAGGATGGAGTAGTCGTCGCTGGAAGTGATGGCCTGGCGGACGTTCATCCAGCCGCGATGCAACTTCCCCGACAGCGATCCAGAATCCTGCGGTTCCTCTCCCACGCTCCGCAGAGCCTGCTGCAACGCAGTGGCAAACTCGCGCCGCTGCATACTGTACTGCATGAGCTCGGCACGCAATGCCGGATCGCCGATACTCTTTGCCGCCTCCTCAAAACCATACTGCCCATCCCGGCAGGTCTCGATCAGGTGATTTATCGCCCCACGCGCCTCGGAGCTGAACTCTGACATGGCAATCTCCCAAATCTGCTCGCCTCCGCGAGCGCCCTTGTTTGAATCTCACCTTTACGGTAGCGCCGAGCTTTGATGCGGGAATATCGGGAGTTTCCCTATGGCTGTGCTCGGGATATCGGGAATATAGTCCATCAGGAAATGTGCGAAGCGGTTCTCGCTGGCCTTGTCACGGGGGACATCAGGCAAAGGGGTGAGTAATGAGCACGCACAAGGCGCGAATCCTGCTCGTTGACGATCATCCGGTGCTGCGGCTGGGGGTATCCGAGGTGATCAATTCCGATGGCACGCTCGAGGTTTGCGGGGAAGCCACCAACCTCGCCGATGCCTACCAGATGGTCTCCCGCCTGAAGCCCAACCTGGTGATCGCCGACATCTCGCTGGATGGCAACAGCGGCATCGAGCTGATGAAGGAACTGTCTTACCGCTGGCAGGATCTGCCGGTGCTCGCTTACTCCATGCACGACGAGCAGATCTATGCCGAGCGGGCCCTGCGGGCCGGCGCGCGGGGATACCTGATGAAGCAGAATCCGCCGGAAGTCCTGCTGGAGGCAATCCACGCAGTGCTCGAGGGGCGGATCTACCTGAGCAAGGCGGTGTCGGATCGACTGCTGGGCAAGTTCGTCGGCAACAAGCCAGGCGGGGCGGCAGAGTCCCCCATCGACCGGCTCAGCGACCGCGAGCTGGAGGTGCTGCAACTGCTGGGCAAGGGGATGACCACGGCCCAGATCGCCGAAAGCCTGTGCCTGAGCACCAAAACAGTCGAGACCTATCGCGAGCACCTGAAGCAGAAGCTCCACCTGCAGAGCGGCCCGGAACTGGTGCGGTATGCCGTCGAGTGGTCGCTGACGCAGGCATGAGTGGTTTTCAACATGCGCATCCTGAGCTGGTCCAAGTCGGCTTTGTGCGCGCTGGCCGGGGGATCGGCCGGCTACGCCCTGGCTGAGCCGACATCCGCCCCTGCGTCGCTGACTGTCGGCGCGCTGGCCTCCGCGGCCTGGCTGATCCTTCAGTATCGCTCGGCGTGTGACCAGACTCGCGATCGGCTGCATGAGGAGCTTCTGCTCAACGAGACGCGCTATCGCTCGCTGGTGAAGGCGACGGCGGCGATCGTCTGGCGCACCGGGGCTTCCGGGGACTTTGTCACACCCCAGCCGGAGTGGTCGGCCTTCACCGGGCAGAGTTTCCGCGAGCTGGCCGGCAAAGGCTGGCTGGATGCAGTTCACCCGGAGGATCGCGAGAGGGTTTCGGTGGCATGGAGCACCGCCCTCGCCAAGCAGGGTGTGTATGAGAGCGAGTATCGCCTTCGGCAGCGTTCCGGCGGCTATCGAGAGGTTCTCGCCAGGGCGGCACCCGTGACGGATCGCCATGGCCGGCTGCTGGAATGGGTGGGCGTCAATGTAGATGTCAGTGAGCAGCGCCGTGCGCAGCGGGTACTGGCAGACAGTGAGCGGCGGATGCACCGCGTGCTGGATTCCCTCTACACGTACGTGGCGGTGCTCGCGCACGACGGCACCGTGCTGACCGCCAACACCCCCTGCCTGAACGCGGCCGGTATCAGCATCGAGGACGTCAACGGCAAGCCCTTCTGGGACACCTACTGGTGGAGCTGGTCGCCTCATGCGCAGGAGAAGCTCAAGCACGCCATCCATCAGGCGCGCGACGGGCATTCGGTGCGATACGAGGCCGACATACGCGTCCACGACGGCGAGATCCTCACTATCGACTTCATGATAGCGCCGATGCGCGACGATGACGGCGCAATCCACCATCTCATCGCCTCGGCCGTCGATGTATCCGACAGGCGGCGCACCGAACAGACACTCAGCGAGCGCGAGCAGTTCTATCGCCAGCTTATCGAGAGCATGCCGCTGTTCACCTGGACCTGCCTGCCGGATGGGAGCTGCGACTACATCTGCGAGCGCTGGCAGAAATTCGCCGGCCCGCTGGTGGATCCTGCCGGCATGTTCACCACCATGCATCACGTGCATCCCGATGACCGTGAGATGTTCCGCCGCGTCTGGGAGCAGGCGATGAAGGACGGCCGCTCGTTCCAGGCCGAGCTGCGTCTCCGGCGCGACGACGGGCTGTATCGCTGGTTTGCCTGCTATGCCACCCCGATACTCTCCCCGCGCGGGCAGATCACCAAGTGGTGCGGGACCAGCATCGACATCGATGACCGAAAGCAGATGGAAGTTGCCCTGCGCGAAAGCGAGGCGCGGCTGCGGGCGCTCAACAGCACGCTGGAAAGGCGCGTGCGCGAACGAACGCACGAGCTGCAGGAGCGCTCCGATCAACTTCGTGCACTGGCACTGGACTTGAGTGAAACCGAGTCGCGCGAGCGCAAGCGGCTGGCACAGGTTCTCCACGATCATTTCCAGCAGCTTATCTCCGCCGCCAAGCTGAAGGCGGGCATCCTGAGGCGGCGCATGGATGATGAGGTAAATGTGCAAGCCTTGCGGCAGATCGAGTCGCTACTGGAGGAGGCGATCAGCGCATCGCGATCGCTGGCGACGGAACTGAGTCCGCCGGTGCTGCATGACGCCGGGCTGATTGCGGCGCTCCAATGGCTGGTGCGGCGGATGGAGGTGGATCACCAGTTGCAGGTTGAGCTGCAACTGGAGGGAGACTGTGAGCCGGACAACGAGCAGGTGCGCACCATCATCTTCGAGTGCGTGCGTGAGATCCTCTTTAACGTCCGCAAGCATGCTGAGGTGGAGAAGGCCCGCCTTACGCTCAAGCGCCTGCCGGAAGGGATCCTGCTCACGCAGGTGGTGGATGAGGGCAAAGGTTTCGAGCCGATCGCCCTGGAGCGACGCAAGGCGGGCGACACCAGCTTTGGCCTGTTCAGCATACGCGAGCGGCTGAGTCTCATCGGCGGCCTGATGAAGATCGAGAGCGCCCCGGGCAAAGGAACGAGGGTCGAGCTGAGCGTACCGTGCATCTCCCGCACACGGCCGGCCGAGTCGGCGGCGCGCCTCGGGCCGCATACTGAACACACCCATAGACATGGCGCTTTCATGCGCGTCCTCGTGGCCGACGATCATGCACTGTTCCGCGAAGGGCTGGTGTCGCTCCTCTCGCAGGAGCCGTATCTCCAAGTGGTCGCCCAGGCGGCCGACGGTGAGGAAGCCATCCGCATGGCCCGCGAGTTTCGGCCGGACCTGCTCATTGTGGATGTGTCCATGCCCCGCGCCAACGGCGTGCAGGTTACTTCCACCATCGCACGGGAACTTCCCTCCACGCGCGTCATCGGCCTGTCGATGCACGAGGAAGAGGACATGGCAAGGGCCATGCGCGATGCCGGCGCCATCGCCTACTTTGCCAAGAGCGACTCACCCGAGGACACTTTGCTGGCGGCCCTGCGTCACCTCAGCAGGCAGATGATCCCCGCGGCCAGCGAGGCCGCCGCCACATGAAAACGGGCAGCACCATCTGGCGCTGCCCGCTTCCACTTACATCCACCGCATCACGCGGTTGATGCTTGTTGTCTGTTGATCTGCTCAGTCGGCCTGCTCCCGCCCGGGTCGATCCTGCTGATAGAATTCCTTCACCTGGTTGCTCCACTGCGGGTCGGCCATGTTCGGCCACTGGTCCTTGTTGAACCCGGGAGCCGACTTCAGCTGCTCCTTGCTCACATCGAGCACCAGCTTGCTGCTGTCCTGCTGATGGCTGAATGCGTCAATCGGCACGGCAAACAGCTTGTCGCCGATCCCAAGGATTCCACCATAGGAGAGCACTGCATAACGCACTTCTCCCTTGTCCCAGTCGAGCACCAGGTCATGCACCTCGCCGAGATTCTCGCCCTGCGAGTTCTCCACGTTGGCGCCGATCAGCGAACTGACGCGGCGATTCCACGTGAGCTTCTCCTCGCCGCCGATCTGCGCGGCCGCCGGCTGGGCAGTCACATCATGCTCCGTGGTGAGCCGGGCATCATCTGCGGCATCGGCCATGCGATCAGACGCCTTCTTGCTCTCTTCCTTCACGCCCTCGGCGACTTTCTCGCCGGTGCGCTCCAGCTCGTCCGCCTTCTGGTCGGCCGATTGCTCCAGGCGCTCGCCGGCCGCGCGGGCGGTTTCATCGATCCGATCCCGGGCGCGATCGGCCTCCTCGTCGATCCGATCCTTGGCTGCCTCCGCCCGCCGCTCGTCATGCTCCTTGTAGTATGCGTCGAGCTTCTGATAGTAGTCGGCGTTGGCCTCGGTGGGCCACTTCGACTGGTCAAACCCTGGGGCGTTCTTGAGGACGTTCTCATCCAGCGCCAGCGTCATGCGGTTTTCGCCTTCGCTGTGGCGGACCATCTTGTGCGGCAGGGCAAACAGCTTGTCCCCCAGCCCGACGATCCCGCCGTAGGAGAGCACCACATAGCCCACCTTTTGCGTGCTGTCATCCAGCACGATGTCCTTGATCTCACCCAGGTGCTTACCCTCGTGGTTGTATACCTCGGTACCGATCAACGTCGATGCCCTTACCGTGCCAGCCGGTGTCTTCTGGTCCCGTCCGATATCGATCAGGCCCGTGTCGCGCGCCTGGTCACGTTCCGGCAAGTCCCCATCTTGCGCAACGGCCACTCCCGCAATTGCGAACTGAATGGCCAATGCTCCTTTTAGGATACTGTTCATGGGAGAACTCCTTTCAATTGAAAACGCAGCCCCCTCTCGCGAACAGAATCGGCGTTTCTCGCCGCATCCGCGAGAAAGCGGGCTGCTCTCCCTTCATCCCCCGGCGACGCCTAGATGCCTCTGCCGCGCAGTAGTCCTGCCAGCAGTGACACGACAAACAGGATCACGAAGATAAAGAACAGTACCTTCGCAATTCCCGCGGCCCCCGCCGCGATGCCGCCAAATCCGAAAGCCGCCGCGATGATCGCCACCACGAAGAAAATTGCTGCCCAGTAAAGCATGAAACCCTCTCCCTTCTCCGCCTCCAGTGTTGTCTGTGTAGACAATTGCGTTGCAAAACCTAGTCCAAACCGTCCTTGACCTCGTCGGCCGCATCCTTGAGCGCATCACCGGTGTCGTCGGCCACGTCCTTCACATCATCCGCGGCGTCCTCAACCACATCCCCGGCATCGCGTTCACAGGCCCCCACGCCAAACCCCACCCCCACCAACACCACGAAGCCGAACAGGATCCTGAGCCACTCGCTTCGCATCGGAAACCTCCGTTCGTTTGCCTCCCCATCCAGGCGGCCGCGCCGGCGACCGATCTTCCAATTGATAGCCAACGGGGGAGGCTGGATTCGATCAGGACAGGCGCAGCATCGTCATAGGACTTTCCCAGCGGACTCAGCGGAAACTCCCCTACAGGGCTTGCTCAAGCCAGGATGTGGGATGATGTGGAGCGGGCTACTTGCCTTCCTGCCAGTTGGCGCCCCAGCCGACGCTCACCCGCAGCGGCACGCGCAGCTTCACTGCGCCTTCCATCTCTTCACGCACGAACTGGGCCTGCTGCTCCACCTGGTCACGCGGCACCTCGAAAACCAGTTCGTCATGCACCTGCAGTAACATACGCAGCGGGCGATCCTCGCTCTCGATGCGCCGCTGGATGTTGACCATGGCCATCTTGATGAGGTCGGCCGCCGACCCCTGCACCACCGAGTTGATCGCCATCCTCTCGGCCGCCTTCCGCTGGGCCACTATCGGGGCATGCACCTGCGGCAGATAGCGGCGACGATGCATGATCGTCTCAACGTAGCCATGCTCGCGCGCCTGCTGCACGCAGGCCTTCATGAACTTCTGGATGCTGGGGAAGCGGGCATTGTAGGCGTCGATGAGCTGCTGTGCCGAGTTGCGATCCAGCCCTTCGATGCGGCGGGCCAGGCCAAAGGCGCTTATGCCGTAGATGATGCCGAAGTTGATCACCTTCGCCCTCGCACGCTGCTCCCTGGTCACCTGGTCCGGCTCCACGCCGAACACCTGGGCAGCCACCGCCGTGTGAATGTCCTGGTCGGCCTCGAAGGCGGCGATCAGCGCCGGCTCACCCGTCAGGTGCGCCAGCACGCGCAGCTCTATCTGGCTATAGTCGGCCGTCAACAGCACATCGCGCTGGCGATCCTGTGGCACGAATGCCAGGCGAATGGCCCGCCCCTCATCGGTGCGGATCGGGATGTTCTGCAGGTTCGGCTCATTGCAGCTCAGGCGGCCCGTCTCCGCGCCAATCTGCGAGAAGCTGGCGTGGATCCGCCGCGTACCTGAGTTGATGAACTGCTCGAGCGTGTCGAGATAGGTGTTCTTCAGCTTTACCAGCGTGCGATGTTCCAGCGCCACCCGCGGCAACTCGTGATCGATCGCCAGCTTCTCCAGCACCTCAACGTCCGTGCTCGGGCCGGTCTTGTTCTTCTTCAGAACCGGCAGATGCATGCGATCAAACAGGACCTCCGCCAACTGCCGCGGCGAGTCTGGATTGAAACTCACCCCCGCCAGCTCGATCATCCGCTCGCGCAGCTTCTCCACCTTCTCCGCCAGCACCGCGCTCTGCTCGCGCAGTACCGACGGGTCAACGCATACGCCGTTGAACTCCATGGTGGTCAGCACATCCACCAGCGGCGTCTCCAGCTCGTCATGCAACTTGGCCAACTGCGGCTGATCAGCCAGCTGCTTCGCAAACAGGTGACACAGCCGCAGGCAGATATCGGCGTCTTCCGCGGCGTAGCGTGTGATCAGCGGCAACTCCACCTGCTTCATCGAGATCTGTCGCCGACCCGAGCCGATCAACTCTGCTGTCGCGATCTTCCTGATACCCAGCAGTTGCGCGGTCAGGCGATCGATGCCGAAGGAATCGCGGCTGGAGTCGAGCACGAATGCCGCGATCATTGAGTCCATCTTCAGCCCGCGCACGCGCACGCCGAGCTTGCGCATGACAAGGGCATCGTACTTGTGATTGTGGCCAAACTTGGCGATAGCCGGATCCTCCAGGATCGGCTTGATGCGCTCGAGAACCAGATCCAGGGGCAACACCTCCGCCCCGGCCGGCCCCACCACCGGCAGGTAATACCCCGTACCCTCGCGCCAGGAGAAGCTCATCCCCACGATGTTGCTGCACATCGCGCCAAGGTCGTCGGTCTCGGTATCGAAGGCAAACTCCTTCTGCTGCTGCAGCTCCGCGACAAACGCCTCCAGCAGTTTCGGCGTGTTCACCAGGCGATAGTCGCAGTCGGCCGTTGTCTTGAGCTGCGATGCCTCCTCCTGCTTCTTCGTTTGCGCAGGCGTCTCCTGCGGTGTCCCGAAAAGATCTGTTGCGAAGGCGTCATCAGGCCGGGCGACAGGGGCAGGCGCAGGGGCTTCCTCTCCTCCAACGCGCTTCAGCAGGTTGGTGAAGCCCAGCTCGATGAAGTGCTTGCGCAGACCTTCATTGCTCACGCCCTCAAAGCGGCACGTCTGCAGGTCGATGTCCAGCGGCACATCGCAGCGCAGCGTCACCAGTTGCCGTGAGATGTTGAGGACTTCGGCCGAAGCCAGCAGATTCTCGCGCAGCTTGGGGGTCAGTTCATCGGCATGGCGGACCACTTCCTCCACCGAGCCGTACTTCTGGATCAGCTTCGCGGCCGTCTTTTCCCCCACGCCGGGCACGCCGGGGATGTTGTCGATGCTGTCCCCCATCAGCGTCTGCACCTCGATCGCCTTGGCTGGCGGATAGCCGCATTCACGCTCGATGTCGGCCGCGGTAGTGGTCTTTCCTCCCCCCTGGGGGTCATACATCACGACCTTGTCATTGACGAGCTGGCGCAGGTCCTTGTCCTTGGAGACCAGCACCACCTTGAAGTCGCTCTCGGCCAGCCGGCATGCCAGCGTGGCCATGATGTCATCCGCCTCATAGCCGGGGATGGCGATCACCGGGATGCCTGCATCTGCAACCATGCGCAAGATGCGCTCTTCCTGCGGCTTAAAGTCCTCCGGCGGCGCGGAACGGTTCGTCTTATACTGCGGATAGATCTGCGAGCGAAAGACGTCCTTCTTGCCGCTATCGACGACCATCACAAGGTAATCAGGCTTCTGCTGGTCGATCAGGTTCAGCAGAAGTTGCACGAATACATAGGTTGCCTTGGTCGGCTCACCGGTCGGGGAGGAGAGCGGCCGGAACGGCGCGTAGTAGGCCCGGAAAATCTGTGCGTGCCCGTCGATGATGTAGAACGTCTGCTGCATGTCTGTAGCGGCTAGTCTACCCGAGGTTTGCCGTTAGCTCGAAGATCCACTCCGCCGGGATGGGTCATCGCATTGATGCCAGGTAGGCGATTATTCCATTCGCCACACCGGTAGCCAGTTTCTCCTGGTACTCTGGCGAGGCCAGCAAAGCCGCCTCCGTGCGGTTGGTCAGGTAGCCCAATTCAACCAGCACCGCGGGACACTCCGCCTTCCTCAGCACCAGCAGGCCGCGATTGTCCGCCCGCAGGCTGTACCGGGGAGAACCGGCCGCCGTCAGGTGATGGTCGATAAAACGTCCCAGTTGTACCGAACGCGAGTCGGCTCCGCGCGGGTAGATGACAGTATGGCCGCGCTTGGAAGGGTCGGGATTGGAATCCGCGTGGATGCTGACGAACAGGTCGGCATGGCGCCCGGCGGCCGCCCTGTCGGCCAGTTCTATGAAGACATCGCTGTTGCGCGTCATCACCACCTTCACGCCGCGGGCGGAGAGCTTCTTTGCCACCAGGCGCGCAACCGCCAGGTTGATGGTCTTCTCGTCCACCTTCCTGTACGCCTGGCTGCCCGGGTCCTTGCCGCCGTGCCCGGCGTCGATGACGACAGTCCCGCGCACTGCCTGTGGCAGCCGTGCCGCCGGCGAAGGTGCGGTGCTTGTGCGTTCAGGCGCCAAATCCGGCAGGGAAACCACCGACGCCGGCTTCACCACCGGCGCTGTAAAATCAGGCGGCGGAGATATGACATGCTGCACGCATCCACCCGTGCCCACCAACAGCAGAACGCCCCAAACCCATCTGAACCATGCGAGATTCATCGACAGGGTTATACAGGAAGAATGAGGCGTGCAGAAGGAAAACTCCCGCGCGCAGAGGGCGCGTCGCGCATCCAGCAATCTTGCGAAACACAGATGGTTTCCCAATTGCACGATCGGTCCTCTTTCACCAGATCGTGCAATCGGGAATCACCGAAACCTGAAATCGCCTATCGCTGCCGACCGATGCTCTGGCTGGAAGTATCGCGCTCACGTTCCTGTAGTCGCTGCTCCGCCTGGCGCCGAACGTCGGCGTTGACGTTGTTCATCTCCCGCACCACGCGATCACTCACACCCCGGTCGCGCAGGTACTGCTGCTGACGCTGGCTGAGGTCGAAGAACATGTCGGTGCGCTCCAGCCGCTGGATGATCTCGTCGTCGCTGAGGCCGGCCTGGTCGAGTGCGACAACTTCGTCCATTGTGACGTAGCCATCGCCGTTGATGTCGGCGGTGCGGGCGCTGCGTGCCTGCTCAGCCGTCGCGGGGTTTCGTTCGGCCCGCTGCGCCGCCTGGATGGCATCCTCGCGGTCATCTTCGTCCGCTTTTTCCAGTTGCGAGCCGATCAGCCAGCCGCCGCCGGCACCGGCCGCGCCACCAATCAGTGCCCCCAGGAGCCGATTATCTTCTCCGCCAAGGATCGCGCCGGCCGCCGCCCCTGTGACACCGCCAATCACCGCACCCTGGCTCTCCTTGTCACCAGGCAGATCGCTGCAACCAACACCCACGCCACCCACCAATGCCACACACATCGCCAGACTGATCGTCTTGCGTCTATCCATTTCTTCCTCCCAACGAATGTTCGGTCAGTCTCGACGCAAAATCCGCGCCCAGGCCAGACAGACCCAACCGCGTCGGGAGTGCAATCAATCCGCCGGCAGCGGGGTGATCAGCAGCGCGACTTTGCCCGACTCCAGCGGCTCGCGCAGGTTGATCCCCAGACGAGTCGGCTTTGCGCCGCTGTGGGTTTGCTCCTCTATCGCTTCCTGCATGAGGTCATACGCAGCGCCGCCGGCGTCGATAGTTACTTTCACGGCGGCCGAGTCTCCGCGAATCACCACCGACCCGTCTTCCAGCACTTCGATCTTCTTGTAGGTGAGCAGCGCTCCGCCATATGTCTGTGGCGAGGAAAACTCAAACTCATCAACCACCTGCAGCGATCCTTCACCGGTGCGGTCATAGGTGAACTGGCGCGTGAGCTTCTGCAGTTCCGGCACGTCATAGGCACTGGTTATGTCCAGCGCAAAAATGTCGCGCGCATCGGTAAAGTCGGTTCGTATGATCCTGGCGGCCGCCTCCTTGCCCTGTCTCTGAAGCTTGCCGGCAATCACGGGAACCGGATGCCCGAACGAGTTGAGCAGGTTGCTCTTGTAGCGCTCCTTGCTGAAGGTCCGCGAGGTATAGATCTCCCCGCCGGGATCGAGAATCAGCAGCTCATTGCCCAGCGCGACCACGAACGTGCCCAGGTCGTTGTGATTGTGTGACTCGGCGTTGTGCCCGCCCTTGAAGGATACGGCCATGCGGCAGTTCGATCCCGCTGCTGGCCGGGAGACGAGAACACCACCATGATCGAAGAAGCTGCGCAGGGGCGCCGCCTGCGCGTCTCTGCTCATCGGCTCCGCCAACTCCGGCCGGAGAAACGAGTACATGAGCGTGGCGACAAGTCCCTCGCGCGCGGTCAGGTCCGACACATCGCCGCGCGTCAGCGGGACTCGATAATGCCGCGCCAGGAAGGATGACAGCCGTGCCGGCGGCCTGGCGTCCAGCGCGCAGTCTGCATAGGACGGGAACACCCCGCGGGTGATCTCTAGGTTCGTCGGGTACATAGCGGCCGACTTCGCTCCCGGGAGATCGAAGAAGTTCACCTTGCCACCGGTTGCCTGAAGCACCAGCTCCGACAGTTGCGTGAAGTGGGTAAACCCATAGGTCCAGTAACCCATCCCTTCGTTGCAGTAGCCATCGGGGCCAAAGCCGCGCAGGTAGTTCCTGATGAACTTCTCGGCCGAGGCAACATAAAATGCCCGCTCCTCGCGATCATCCAGTACACCAAGGGCGGTCTGCACCACGCCATTGTGGCAAACCGAGTTCCAGTTCATGTCCGAGGCTATCCACCACTGCCCCGATCCGCTCTCCACCGCCTTCTTGTATGGCTCGAGGATGCGCTGGCGACAGGTGTCCTTCACCAGTTCCCGAATTTCCGGCCGCAGCTTGTCGCCCACCAGCACCAGCATCTGCGCCATCTCCCCGGCGAAGATCGATGACCCCAGGTCAATGAAGGTGCGTCGGCCATGCCAGTCATCCAGGTTGCCGGTGTCATGGAAGTTAAGTATCCAGGTTGGCTCAGCGCAAATCTCCACGATCGCATCTTCCAGCGGTCTGATGAATCTCCCCTGGTTCTCGATGCACTCGGCAATGGTGTAAGTGGCGATGCGCGAGTGTCGATCCCAGCGGACTCGATCGTATTCCTTGGTTCTCTGCCCGGTCTTGGCGTAGAGGGAATAGACCTCCAGCGTCATCGGCTTGATAGGCTCGTTGACTCGTCGGTTGGCATACGACACTGCATCCTTGAACGCTTCATGCCGCGCAACTTTCTCCCATGCCTCTCGATCGCTGATCGGCGGGCCGAACGAAAAAGGCTTCTCCCCCAGAATCGCGGCGATCTCGCGCACCCTCTTGGGGTCTACTCCCCCTTCCAGCGGGGCGGCCTCGGCGACTTTCGCCGCCATCAAGGCGCTAACCAGAACAGCAAGCACGATAAGACATGGGTAGTACACGTATTGCTCCTGTCTTGATGGGTCTTGATAGTCTGTTACCGACGTGTCGGGTGTTTGTTGTCGACAATCCCCATATGTGATAGCACCTGGCTGATGTGTTGAGTACGCCTGCAGACGCGGTTAGCCTCAATGCAGGGAGGTGAGCAATGAGGAATTGGAAACCGGAGGAACTCTCGGCCGTCATGCGGGAATACCAGCGCGCATGCGTGCTGCTGGCCGGCTGTGAACTGGAATTGTTCACTGCCCTGGACAGGTCGCCGGCAGACGCCGCCACGCTGGCCCGATCGCTGGGGGTTGACCTGCGCGGGATCACCAGCCTGCTCGATGCCCTCGTGGCCATGGAGGTCCTCGAGAAGCGCGATGGCAGGTACAGCAATGCCCCCGGGGTGGCCGAGGTTCTTACCGCTCACGGCGAGAAATCGATGTTGGCCATGGGACAGCACCAGGCCAACTGCCTGCGAAGCTGGTCGGAACTGGCGCGGGTCGTGAGGACCGGCCGGCCGGCCCGGCGTGAACCAAGCATCCGTGGCGAGTCGGCCGACTATGCCTCCTTCATCGAGGCAATGGACAATGTCTCACGCGTCACCGCGCCGATGCTGGTGGATGCCCTGCCTCCGCTGAAGTTCAACCACCTGCTGGACGTCGGCGGCGCTTCGGGAACGTGGACCATCGCGTTCCTCAACAGGTATCCCGATGCACGAGCGACGCTGTTTGACCTTCCCAAGGTTCTGCCGCAGTCGACCCAGCGGCTGGCGGCAGCCGGCATGACCGCGCGGGTTCGTCTTGTCGGCGGCGACTTCATGCAGGATCCGCTTCCCGCCGGGGCCGACCTGGCGTGGGTGAGCGCCATCATTCACCAGATGTCGCGGGAGGAATGCCGCAAACTGTACGCATCAGTATTCGCCGCCCTCGTGCCCGGCGGCCAGATCCTCATCCGGGATCATGTTATGTCGGAAGATCGCACCCAGCCGGCCAGCGGCGCTTTCTTCGCCATCAACATGCTGGTTAACACGGAGACCGGCGGGACATTCACTCTGCACGAGATCAGTGATGACCTGCGCTCCGTCGGCTTCGTCTCGCCGGAGCTGATCCGGCATGACGACACCATGAACTGCGTGGTGCGCGCCATCAAGCCGGAGTGATCCGTGAAGGCATCGGCCAGATAGAAAAGGGCTCGGCAATCGCCGAGCCCTTTGGCGTTTATCCAGATGCGACGTTCAGGCTATACCGAAGCTCGCTGCAGGTCCTGAGCGACCCGACGCCAACGCGTCGGGGTAAGGCCGGTGGCCTGCTTGAAGCGGCTGGTGAAGTGGCTCTGGTGAGCAAAGCCACAATCCTTGGCGATACTCGAGAGACCCTTCTGCCGAGCCATGAGCTGCCGCTTGGCCTCGTTGATCTGGCACTCCAGCAGGAAATGCTTGGGTGTCAGGCCAAGAAGCTCGGTAAAGCGGCGATGGAAATGGAACGGCGAGAGATGCACCACACGGGCGATCTCACCCAGCGCCGGGGAGCGATGGAACTCCTGCTGCATGAAACGCAGGGCAGGGATCAGGCGAACCATCTCCGGGTCGGCCTGGAAATCGTTGGGACGGATCGTTGCCCAATCGCCGGCCTCGGGCTGCAGACAGAAGAACACATACGTGCCATTGCCAAGCGCCGGGTAGTTCCTGAACGGAACCACGCGGAAGGTCCAAAGGTCGCCGCGGGAATCGGGCATCTGAAGGCGATCCGGCTGCAGCTCGACATCGCCGCCGCGCTGCAGGCTCAGCGAAGCATGCTGCACAATCTGCTGGCGAAGGCGGTCATCGAGACCCGAGAAAACATCGTTGCCAAACACGCAACGGCTCCGGCCATCCAGCACAAACTTCTTCTGCGGCAGCCTGTGTGCCCAGGGGGCCTGGAACATGAACTGCTGCGGCTTGCGAGACTCACGCAGGCGATCGGTCGCCTCGTCAATCTGGTCGGCCAGATCCTTGAGCTTTGAGATTTCCGCGTCGGTAAACTGCCCCTGCTCGCGATAGCGATACAGGTGCAGCGCACCGCCGTAACCGGCAAACAGCGGCGACTTCAGCGGCACTGCAACCATGTGGTAGAAGTTGCAGTTGTACAGCATGAAGTCACGCAGGTAGCGGGACTGCTCGTAATCTTTTTCCTTGCCCCATGCCTCGACGCCACGCATTGGCTTTTTTTTGATCATTGCCTGCCAACTTGCGCGATCTTCCTTGTGAAACTCGTTGGCATAGGCCCTGACCAGCACCTCGGGCACCCTGCTGGGCTGCACGATCTGCAGCCCACCGCGTGGCACGGCCGCGACAATAAAACCTTCCGCAAAGGGAATGGTTTTCTTGAGAGCATCAAACATCTGGCGGTACTGAATAGCATCGCCGGATTTCTTGACGATCTCGGATACGTTTTCGCGATGTACGGCTTGTTTGCTCATTTGTGTGGGTAGTTCCTTTTAATTATACGCCGCGACTATTAACCAAGATTGCTCTATCCTGCTAATGTATCTACCAGTGCCCAGGTATGTTTATTCCTCGTGCGTGGCATAATACGTTAGCGAGTCACACGTGCAATGCAAGCTTAACTCGCGGTTAACGCTTGATTAAGTCAGCCCTTCTCCGCCGCACGTCCTTCCGGCGAGATGCCGTATATGTGCAACTGGTGGGATACGGGGTCAAACCCGTGTTCACGACATATCTCGTCGCGAAGCTGTCTTAGTTTCTGGCTGGAAAACTCTATAACCTTGCCTGTTGAGAGGCAGATTAAATAGTCATTCGCCTGCCTGCCTGCCACTACCTCGAAGTAGGACTGTTTGTTGTCGAAAAATACCTGCTTGAGGATGCCCGCATCCTGCAGGTGGCTGAGTGTGCGGTAGACAGTGGCCCGGCTGGCACGGTGGCCGGCCCTTCGCAGGTCCTCTGTCAGCGATTCCGCTTGGAATAGCCCCGTCTTCCTCAGGACCGCCTCCAGTATCAACGCTCGCTCCGGCGTGAACTTGAGCTTCTCCTTGTGCAGGTATCGCCGGAAGATGGCGCATAGAGGCTCGTAAGGCGCCACCGCAGGCTGTCTGCCGGCCGGAGCCTTGCGAATACTGGGTAAAATTCGGGGCTGCTCGGACATCTATCGCTTCCAAGCAAGTGTAAGCGCGCTTTTTCGCACCAGCAAGGGACTTGACGCAAGCCGGCGAAAAGTACCGACTATGAAAACCATGCAATTCCCCGCCGGAAGAACGATCCTGCTCATTCTCGTCTTCGCCATGGTGGGAAGCTTCGGCCAGGTTATCTCCATCCCCAACCAGACCATGCCGGATCAGGTGGTCTGGACATTCGATCCCTCACACTTGGCCACCTACACCCGCGCATCCGGATCCCAGCCTCCCCTTACCGAACTCCACCACCAGCTAACCGGCAGGAACGTTGTCGTCGAGCTCATGCCCTCCCGCGCATTGGATGCCCGATTGCTCTCGCTCATCCTCGCCAACACCCGCGGACGGCAGGTGCCCGACGTGGTTGAGATAGAAATTGGCTCGGTCGGCAAGTATTTCCGTGCCGCTCCAGATAACGTCGGCCTGCTGCCGCTGGATGGATTTATCGCCCATGATCCGGCCGCCCGGGACCTGCTGCCCTCCCGCGTGGCAAGCTGGACCCATGCTGGAAGAGTGTATGGAATCCCGCGTGATGTTCACCCAGTAACGTTAACCTACAGGGAGGATCTGTTCCGCGAAGCCGGCATCGATCTGTCGGCCTGCCAGGACTGGATTTCCTTCCGGAACGCCTGCCGGAAATATCAACTTTTTTGGTCGCAGCGAGGCATCGATCGGCGAGCCATGCAACTTAGCCGCTGGAGCGCCTCTGACCTGATGATCCTCATCCAGCAGCAGCATATAACCCTCTTCGACCACACCGGCCGGCCAAGCCTTTCTTCCCCGGCGCTCGCCCGCACCATCGCCTTCTACGCCACCCTGGTGGCCGGCGACGATGCCATCAGCTCGCCTGTCTCCAGCAACGTCTCGGCCCGCGATCTGGCCGAGGGCCACACCGCCGCATTGTTCACCCCCGACTGGCGGATAGAGTACCTCCGCTGGGATCCGGATCTGCTGGGCAAGCTCCGAATGATGCCGCTGCCCCGCTTTTCACCTGATGATGCTCGCACAGCGAGTTGGGGCGGCACTATGGTTGCCATCCCGCGCAACTGTCGAGACCCCGAGGCGGCCTGGCAGCTGCTTAAGAACCTGCAGCTCACCCCGGCCGCCGTGAAGGCGCGGCAATATCACTCTTCCATCATTCCGGCCATCACCAGCGCATGGGAAGACCCCGCCTGGGATGATGCCGATCCACTATACGGCGGGCAGGCCATCGGCCGTCTGTATATTGAGCTGTCCCGCGAGCTGCCGGAGCAGAGGATCAGCCCATACATGGCGGCCGTATCACAGACGATCGCCGCCGTGCTCTCCGACGCCCAGGCACACCTGGAGAAACATGGCGAAGCGCAGCTCGAGGATTTCTGCGCCCGCCGCCTGGGCGAGGAAGAGCGCCGCCTGGCTCGTCTGCTGGATTTCGCGGAGGAACGGCCGTGAGAAGCTCATCCTCCCGCGTTCCGTCGCGCACCAGCTTTCTCATGCTCTCGCCGTTCCTGCTGGCGTTTGCCATATTCGTGATCCTGCCGCTGATCGGCAGCGTCGGCCTAAGCTTCCGCCGGGAATTTGCCTCCGGGGAGTCGGTCTTTAGCCTGGCAAACTACCGTTTCCTCTTCCGCGATCGCCTCTTCTGGCTGGCAACGCTCAACACCACCGCATTCACCGTGCTGTTCCTGGTCCTGGAGATCCCGCTGTGCCTGGCCATCGCCGCCGGCTTGCGCAGCGGCTACGCCCGCGGGCGGGGAATCGTGCGTTTCGCTCTGCTCTGCCCGTATTTCATCGGCCCGGTGTACGCGTCGGTGCTGTTCGCCGCCATGCTGGATACCCGATATGGCCTGGTGAACCGCTTCCTTTCCCTGCTCCTCGGGCACGAGGTGCAGATTCCCTTCCTCACCGACCCACGACTATCGCTGGCCTCGATGTTGCTGGTGGCGCTGTGGTTAAGCGTCGGGTTTGGCTCGCTGTACCTGGCGGCCGCCATGCAGGGTATCCCTGGGGCGCTCTACGACGCCGCCCGTGTCGATGGCGCCGGACCATGGGCGTGCTTCTGGCATATCACGCTGCCATCGGTGCGCCCGATGCTGGCGTTCCTGATGTTCATCGGGACTATCCAGTCGTTTCAACTGTTTGAGCTGCCTTACGTCCTCTTCGGCGGCCCCGGCCCATCGTCGGCGGGCATGACAGTCGTGATGTACCTCTACGGGGTCGGCTTCGAGGCGGGCAACTTCCCTTACGCGTCGGCCGTCGGCTGGGGGATCGTTCTGGTCGTGGGTATCCTCCTGATAATGCAGTACATACTGTTGCGGCAGGTATTGCGCGAGCGGCCGGGGCCCTAGATGAGGGGAATTACCCGGCCGACTGAAGGGTATCATCTGTCATGAAACGAGCGTCGTGGATCACGTTGCTTCTCGGCTGGCTGATGGTGTCGGCCG
>JAKORQ010000273.1 GCA_029777755.1 Planctomycetota bacterium | reverse complement strand
ATGGCGATTGACATCGTGGAGCGCCGCCGACAGCGCCTGGCACAAAGCAGCGGGTGAAGGCTCTTCTGTCAGGCACCCACGAGCGTGATCTCGATGATCTCGGCCGGCGCCCCCATCCGCAGCGGGAACCAGTTGCCCGTGCCATTCGACACCAGCAGTTGCGAATCCCCCTTGCGATACAGCCCTGAGACATAGCGGAACAGCATGTTCCCGGCGTTGATGTCACGGGTGAGCGCCAACTGGCCGCCGTGCGTATGGCCGGCCAGTGTAAGCGGCAGCCGGGCGTCGGCGGCCGCATCAAAGGCATGGGGGTGATGTGCCAGCAGGATCGGGAACGCTCCCCTGTCGCGCATACTCGCCAGCGCCATTACATCCTGCTGCATCATCAATTCCGAACGCGACCAGGGAAGCCCCAGCAATTCCAGCAGCTGTCCGTTATGTTCCAGTTTCGCAATGCTGGAGCGCAGGAAGTTGAGCCCCTCATGCAGCACGGCATGGCGGAACATCGCGCCATTGTCAATCAAGTCATGGTTTCCTTCGATCATGTATACGCCATGCCGTGAGCGCAAACGCTTGATCGTGTCGATAGCCGGAGGCAGATCGCTGATCGAGATATCCAACAGGTCGCCGGTGAACAGCACGACATCGGCGTTCAACAAATTGGTGGTCTGCACCACTTCATCCAGGAAGGCGCGGGTGCTCCATCTGCCCACGTGCAGGTCGGTAAGGTGGGCTATGCGGAAGCCCTCGAGGGCCGGCGGCAACCCCGCCACAGGAAGGTGCATGCGTGAGAGGCGAAATCGTGACGCCGAATGCAGGCTGTATCCAGTAGCGCTAACCGCCAGCAGCGGCGGAACGGCCGCCACCGACGCCAGCAACAGGCTTCGACGGCTCATCCCATCGGCCATCGGCGTCGCCTGCGAATCCTCGATAGCCTCCTGTTCCCTCGGCCGAGCCAGCAGGTCGAAGACCCGCTTGACGGCCATGGTGGCGCCGATCCCCAGCCACATGGCCACACCCAGCGGCATGCAGACGAGGTGCCAGATGTAGATCAGGGCCTGCCCCCAGGCGGGCAGCCAGTCCATGGCCCGCCGACCGCCGGGGAAGTTCATCAGCACTATCATCGCCAGCACATACAGTGTCTGAACGCCGAAGAAGGCATGTGCCAGCCATAGAGCCCTTCGGCCGGCCGAATGCCGCCGCAGCCAGCGGACCGAGGCGGCCCAGGCAATAACATCCCCCAGCAACAGCAAGCCGATGATTACGAAGACACCCATGCGCACAGCGTCAGATTCTAGCCAAAATCATCTGTTTTGCTGCCCATCCTGTCCCACCTGCTTCGCGCCAGCCGGATTGTACGTTATAAAGTGGTTAACAATCGGGGACAGTTCATATAACCGTGAGTAACTCAGAGTCTACACCGGCCGGACCCAGTAAAGAATCTGCTCAACAGAGTGATGATGTTCTCAAGCGAATGCTCTCGCTTGCCTGGAAGTATCGCTCCGGTCTGGTCGTGCCATTTTTAGTGCAGATCATCCTGCTCACGATCGGGCTGATAGGGTTAACGTTCACCGGGCTTGGCTTGGACATCATCGCCCACGCTTACGATCCAGAGCGTGCCTCCCCCCGCTATCCATTCGGCATCCACTATTTTGATGACTGGCCGACTATGCAGCAGGTGGCGGTTGTGGCGGCCGCGATCCTGCTGTTCTCCCTGACGCGCGGCATACTGAGCATCACCAACGCCGTCGCCATCAGCAAGCTCATCCAGGGCCGACTCGTGGTGGATCTGCGAGCGGCAGTCTATGACAAGCTTCAGCGGCTCAGCTTCCGCTTCTTCGACAACAACGAAAGCGGCTCGATCATCAATCGCGTCACCGGCGATGTGCAGACCGTCTCCCACTTCATCTCCGGCGTCGTGCTACAGATGGTGATCCTGACGCTCTCCGTGGTGGTGTACCTGATCTACATGGTGCAGATCAGCCCCAAGCTGACACTGGCCTGCATGGCGACCACTCCCCTACTCTGGTATGGCTCGCTCATATTCAGCCGCATGATGAAGGCGGCCCACCGCCGGGCCCGCGAGCTGTACGACAAGCTGATCCTGGTCGTCTCGGAGAATCTCGGCGGCGTCCATGTGGTTAAGGGATTCTGCCTGGAGCAGCAGCAGATCGAACGCTTCGTCGCGGCCAATGAGGAATACCGAAAGCAGCAACGCTGGATGTTCTGGCGATCCGCCATCTACGGGCCATCCATCAGCTACCTGACGCAGATCAACCTGGGAATCCTGCTGGGCTACGGCGGGTGGATGGTCATACGAGGCGAGCTGGCATTTGGCACCGGGCTGATGGTCTTTATCGGCCTGCTCGGCCACGTGTCGGCGGAAATTCAGCAAATCGCACGAATCACCGACACCGTGCAGCGCTCGCTGGTGTCGGCCAGGCGTGTGTTTGAGGTGCTCGATGCACCGGTGGAGATTCAGTCTCCCCCCAACCCCAAGCGGCTGCCCAGGGCGCGAGGCAAGATAGAGTTCCGCAACGTCAGCTTCGAATTCACCCCCGGCAAGCCGGTATTGCGTGACGTCAGCTTCGTGCTGGAGCCCGGGAAGACGCTGGCCATCCTTGGCCCGACCGGCGCCGGTAAGAGCGTGCTGCTGTCGCTGATCCCACGCTTCTACGACCCAACGGCCGGGCAGATCCTCCTGGATGACGTGGACATTCGGGAGTACGACCTGATGGACCTTCGCCGGGCCATTGGTATCGTCTTCCAGGAAACCTTCCTCTTCTCCAACACCGTCGCCGCCAACATCTCCTTCGGCCACCCCAATGCATCACAGGCCCAGATCGAGGCCGCAGCCAAGATGGCCAAGGCTCATCAGTTCATCATGGGCATGCCCAAGGGATATGACAGCCTGATCGCCGAGGGCGGAAGCAATCTCTCCGGCGGGCAGAAGCAGCGCCTGGCGATCGCACGGGCACTGATACTGGAACCGGCGATCCTCCTCATGGATGACCCTATGGCTGCCGTGGATGCCGAGACCGAACATGAGCTGCTTGAGGCGATGGATTCCGCCATGCACGGGAGAACAACGATCGTGGTGGCCAACCGAATCAGCACCCTTCGACGGGCCGACCAGATCATCGTCATGCAGCGGGGCCGGATCGTGCAGCGAGGTACACACGAGCAGCTCATGTCGATCCCCGGCCATTACCGGGAAACGGCGCGTTTGCAGATCGATGAGGAGGCTCGCAAAGCCATGGCGTCGCTCGCCAGTCTTTCCGATTCCACCATCAGCGGTAGCCTGCAGGGGGTGGGACGATGAGCAAGGCGCATTCACTTACCCACATCGTCCGCGACCAGATCGAAGTCAGCCAGAAGCCGCTGGACCTGAAGCTGATGGCGCGGATGTTCCGCGAGGCCAGCAAACACAACCGACACCGGAACAAGCTACTGCTGGCGGTACTGGCACGCTCGGCGCAGTTGCCCCTGCTCGACCGCATACTTGGCTTCGTACTGGCGGCCATCATCACCAAGGGGAACCTGGATATGCTCCCCTGGGGCGTGGCGGCGTTTCTCGGGTGGGCGGCGTTGACCCAATTCACCATGCACTTCCGCATGCGCTGGGCGGCGGAGTACGGCGAGATGGTGGTGGGAGATCTGCGCAACGCCATCTTTGCCCATCTACAGACGATGTCGATGGGATACTTCCATCGCACGCGCATCGGGAGAAACATCGCCCGCATCACCAGTGATGCCGAGGCGCTGCGCGCTGGCGTGGCAGAGGTTCTGTTTGTGGCGCTGGTCAACATCGGGCAGGTACTCATCGCCTCCATCATGATGCTGCTGCTGGACTGGCACCTGTTCCTGCTGCTGATGGCGATGGCGCCGATCATCCTGACCTTCAACCGAATCTACAAGAAGTACATCTCCCGCGTGCTTCGCCAGGTGCAGGAGAGCTTCAGCCGCGTAACCAGCACGGTCGTTGAGTCGGTAAGCGGTATACGCGTCACACAGGGGTTTGCCCGCCAGGACCTGAATGCCGAGATATTCCACGACCTGGTGGCCGACCATGCAGTCTATAACATCAATTCCACCAAGGCCCAGAGCATCTATGGCCCGGTGCTGGACTTCAACAACCAGTTCTTCACGGCGCTGCTGTTGCTGGTGGGCGGCTGGCAGGTGATGAAGTATGGCACCGACCCGGGTGTGCTCATCCAGTTCCTGTTCCTTGCCAACAGCTTCTTCGGGCCGATCAACATCATCGGCAACCAGTACAACACCGCCCTCACCGCGATGGCGGGCGCCGAGCGCGTCTTCCAGTTGCTGGATACCAAGCCAGATTTCCAGGATCCGCCGGACGCCATCAAGCTTGAGAACCTCAAGGGCAAGGTAGAGTTCCGTAACCTCAGCTTCGGCTACAACCCCGACAAGCTTGTGCTGCGCGACATCAACTTCGTCGCCGAGCCGGGACAGACGATCGCACTGGTTGGCCACACCGGGTCGGGCAAGACCACCATCATCAACCTGGTGTCGAAGTTCTATCTGCCGACCTCCGGCGAGATCTACATCGACGACCACGAGATCCGAACCATCGATACCTACTCGCTGCTTTCGCGCATCGGCATCGTGCTGCAGGTGAACTACCTCTTCACCGGCACGGTGATGGAGAACATCCGCCTGGGCAAGGTTGGGGCGACGGACGAGGAGGTGATCGCCGCGGCCGAGAAACTGGGATGCCGTGACATGCTCGAAAGCCTCCCGCAGGGGTTCAACACCGTCGTTGGTGAGAGAGGAGCGCGATTGTCGCTGGGGCAGCGCCAACTCGTCTGCTTCTCCCGCGCCATGCTGGCCGACCCGCGCATCTTTATCCTCGATGAAGCAACCAGTTCTATCGACACCATCACCGAGCACCGCGTGCAACAGGCGCTGAAGCGGCTCCTGAAGGGGCGCACCTGCTTCGTCGTGGCACATCGGCTGTCGACCATTCGCCACGCCGACCAGGTGCTCGTGCTGGACAATGGCCAGATCATCGAGAGAGGCACCCACAAGGAGCTGCTGGCCTACGGCGGCGTCTACGCGAAGATGTATCGCAAGTTCATCCGCCAGCAGTAGCTCGCTTACAGGCTGCGAACCTGCTGGGCGGCGGACGCGGCCGGCGAATGGGACATCAACCGGGCAATGGCGGTGCGCAGTTTCTCGCTGGTAACGGGCTTGCCAAGTTGAATACCCGATCCCACCCTGATGCAGCGCCTTATCTGCTCGTCTGCAGGATCGCCGCCGACCAGTATCGCGCCAACCGGCTGGATACCGCGTGCCTGGTCGAGCAGAGCCGCCCCCGTCCCGTCTGGCAACATGGCATCAGCAATCAGAATGTCGAAGGAACCCATGCGCAGATGATCGAGGGCGGCCGAGATGGAGTCAGCCATCTCCACCTCGTGCGCCATGGCAGACAGCGTCATCGCCAGCGCCCGCCGGGAGTCTCCATTTCCATCCGCCAGCAATACCCGAACCGGGGACGCGGCATCCTGGCCGGTCGCCTGCCCCGATCGCACATCCATACCACTGGCCAGCGGAAAGGTTATCTCCAGCCCGGCGCCGCTAACCTGGATCAGTCCCTCGTGCAGCCTGATGATCTCACGTGCGATCAGCATGCTCAGTTGCAGGCTGTCCTCGGCCGGCTTGATTCCCGAGAGCATGGCCAGCGTCATGCAGCGTTCCAGTTCGTTATGCCACAGCTCCGCCCCACTGCTTCTGATCCGCACGCGGATCCGCCCGTTCTCCGCGGTCGAAGAAGATACTGTGATCGTCCCCCTTGCCGGCGTGTGCCGTATGGCATGGCGCAGTATGTTCCAGAACGCCTGCTGGAGACGCTGGATATCACCGGCGCATGAATCGTTCTCCGACTTCAGTTCCGTGGTGACGATAAGTTGCCGATCGCGAGCCTCATGCCAACCGGCTTCGACGGCGGCCCGCACAACCCCATGCAGACTCAGCGGCTGGCGATTCAACTCGATCGGGCCACAGATCACGCGGCTGGCATCCAGCAGACCATCGATGAGCCTTGCTTCCATCGCGCCGTTGCGGGAGATGGTCTCGGCGCACTCCCGCTGCTTCTCATAGTCCCTGGCCTGCTGCAGCATCTCCGCCGACAGCAGTATTGCCGAGAGCGGCGTGCGAAGTTCCTCAGCAACGAGGCTCAGGAAGCGCTCGCGCCATGCCCTGGCATTCGCCAGTTCCTGGATGGCGCGCGACCGCTGGATCACCAGCGAAACATGGTTCGCCACCGCCTGCATCAGCGCCAGCGTCTCCAGCGAGAATCGCCGGACCGTTCGCGAGCCAAACCCGATGGTGCCCACCACCTGCGAGTCGGCCATCAGCGGATGACACGCGTATGCCAGCATCCCCAGGTCACGGATGACATTCATCCTTGGATCCTGCGGCTGCGACGGCACATCCTCAATCACCAGGCGAGTGCCGTCCCTCACCACCGTGCCGGAGATGATCTCGTCCACATGCATCACAGACCAGGTCTTCGCCTGCTCGTCGCTGATCCCCGCCCAACTGTACAGCTCGATGTGGTCTGCCCTGCTCTCGCTGGTGACGTAGTTGAGCATCACCTGGCAATCGAGGTGGCTGAGCACCCGCTCACACACTGCCCGGGCCGCCTCCTGGGCATCCTCTGTCATGAGTACGCTGATGGTGGTGTTGTACAGAAGTTCCAGGCGCTGTGCCGTTCTTCGGAGCCGTATCTCGTTGAGCTTCTCACTGGTGATGTCGCGGGTGATGCCCGTGAACCGCACCGGCCTGCCATCCAGATCGCGCAACACCCTCCCCGTGGATTCGAACCATCTTGTCTCGCCATCCTCGCCCACCACGCGGAACTGCATCTCCACGTCGCCGCCGCTCTCGATGGCGCGCTGCACGCTGCGTGAAATCGTCTGCCGATCCTCCGGATGTACCAACGCCAGCCAGTCTCCATAGTTGTCAGGCAATCCCCTTGGCCCCAATCCATACAGCAAATATGACTCGCGCGACCAGACGATCCTGTCGGTGGTGAGATCCCAGTCCAGAGCCCCTGCCCTGGCGGCCACGATCGCCACCGAGAATCTCTCCTGCGCCTCGCGAACTTCCTGTGCCGCACGTTCGCGCTCCTGCTCGGCCAGGCTGAGCCTTCGGCCAAACCCAACCAGCAGCGAAAGAAGCACGGAGACCAGCAGCACCGTTCCCAGCACGGCTACAAACTGGTACTCAATCTCGTTGACGCTGAGCACCCTGACCTGCACCCAGCCCACCAGCAGCGGAAACAGCAGGATCGGCAACAGCAGACGGCGCACGATTGTGCCGGCCGTCCCCGGCTCCGTAACAATCTTCAGCAGCCCGCGACTCGGCCGGGCAAGCAGGATGGCAAGCCCAAGAAGTGCGATCGCCAGTGACGCGGTGAAAGACGTATCCGTCCATCCCACCGGGCCGTACAGTTCGCTGGCGCCGTACACGAATGCGACAAATGGAAATGCCCCGGCGATGAGTACCAGCAGACCAAGCAGGTCGGATGGTACGATGCTTCCTCCCCCGCCCCGATCGAGGATCAATGCCGCCGCCCCGCCGGCCAGCAATGCCGCGGCGGCCGGCGTCCCGACCTGGAACAGTTCGCCCGCCGTCCGATCCACTCCCGTTATCTGCATGGCAAGCAGGAGCGCCCCGATGGCGCAAACCAGGCCAGAGATGATCCGCCCGGCCAGTTTGCGCGACCTATCGGCCGAGCGTGGCAGCAGCAGAAGCAGCGAAATGGCGAGCATGAGTATCCCGCTGGCCGCCAGCGGATCGGTGGCAACCCCGGCGGGCAGCAACTCGCGCAAGCGTTGTGATGAAAGGAGTAGTTCGCCAAGGCCAGAGAGCGCCAGGACACCGGCGGCCAGGGTCGATACGTATGCCAGGCCCTCGAGCCGTATCGACCACTTTCCCGGCCGAGCCTTTACCCCCCGCAGGAAATTGGCTGCAATGGCGCTTGACACTTACCCTGCAGGATAAGAAGCCTCCGAGATACCGAGTAGCCCCAAAATGCCGGGCAGCCGCCGTATCGGGCTGAACTGATTTGACATTTGCGCCTCTGATATGTTTGATGGGCGCGCTGGAGCAAACCAACAGCGAAGGAGATCCAAATGGCACGTTACGTCACGTTATTTACCGGCCAATGGGCCGACCTCCCGTTTGAAACCATCTGTGCGAAAGCTCGGCTTTTTGGGTATGACGGCCTGGAGCTGGCCACCTGGGGCGACCACTTCGATGTGGTGAAGGCCCTGAACGATAGCGACTACTGCAAGCAGCGCTGGGAGATTCTCTCCGCCCATGGCCTGAAGTGCTTCGCGATCTCCGCGCATCTGGTTGGCCAGGCGGTGTGTGACCTTGTGGATGAGCGACACAAGGCGATTGTGCCGCCGGAAGTCTGGGGAGATGGAGATCCCGAGGGTGTCCGTCAGCGTGCCGCCCAGCGCGTCATCGATACCGCCAGGGCGATGCGCAAGTTCATGCAGGCCTCTCCCGACAAGGGCCAGCACGATGCCACGGCTGTCGTGACCGGCTTTACCGGTTCGTCCATCTGGCACTCGATCTACGCCTTCCCTCCCACCGACCAGGCCTACTGGCAGAAGGGGTTCGATGACTTCGCCCGTCGTTTCACCCCCATCATGGATGAGTTTGAGAAGGTGAACGTGAACTTCGCGCTGGAGGTTCACCCCACCGAGATCGCCTTCGACATCGCCTCCGCCCAGCGGGCACTGGAAGCGATCAAGCATCACAAACGCTTCGGCTTCAACTACGATCCCTCCCACCTGGGCTACCAGGGAGTGGATTATGTGAAGTTCATCCGCACCTTCGGCGACCGCATCTACCACGCGCACATGAAGGACGTCTGGTGGGGCCACGGCAATGGAGATGTCGGCGTCTTCGGCGGCCACACCTCGTTCGCCGATCCGCGCCGCTACTGGGACTTCCGCTCGCTGGGCCACGGCGACATCAACTTCGAGGAGATCATCGTCGCCCTCAATGACGTCGGCTACCAGGGCCCGCTGTCGGTGGAGTGGGAAGACTCCCGCATGGACCGCGAGCACGGCGCCAAGGAAGCCTGCGAGTTCGTCAAGAAGATCGACTTCAAGCCGTCGGCCATTGCGTTCGACGCGCAGTTCGATCGCTGATACATGACGTCTCGATACAGCAAGAAAGCCGCAGCGCGATCGTCACGCTGCGGCTTTTTCTTTCTTCACGTGCCACCGGAACAGCTTTATTGAAGGTACAGCAGCTATGGCGATGCTTAGAAAGTGAAAAGTTTGTACATCGTCCGTGGCTCTGATGTGGCATGTTCGTCGAGGTTCACCTTGCCTCCCGCGGGCGGAGACCGGCCGCTCCACTTTGAGTGGAACTGGTCTAGCTGAGGCGATAGATCAGGATCAGGATCGCGGCCAACAGCAGCGCCACCGCCAGGACGATCTTCTGGACGGGTATGTTTGAGGACGGCGTCTGCTTCACCTGCTGGCTGTGAACCAGTGCCTGCAGACGAACTTCCGCCATCGCCTTGCTGTCATGGAGGAACTTCTCAACGCACACGGGACACAGCATCACGCCGTGAAGTTCCTTCATGTCCGCGCGTGGGACTTCTATGCCACAGTCCGCGCAGGGTACCGGGCGCACCTTTTCATGATCCGCCGCGTTGCAGGTCGGGCACCAATACCTACCCTCCCTGTCCTTGAAGCGCGGCTTGTGGTTGAGAATCTCCCCGCACACGCAGCAGACCTTGTGGACATGCTCACCCACCATCGAGGAGTCGCCACTGGAAAGGCGCTCCAGCCTGTGGATCCTTGCCTGCTGCTGGTTGGCCCGACTCAATGCGCCGGCATCGTGTCCGTCTTCCGAAGACATAGCCGCCTCCGCGTCTGCTGCGATGGCAAAGCTCTCCCCCAACCTTTCCTCCATGGTAGCATGTCGGCCGGTATATACGAACTTTCTTTCCGACAAACAGGCGTAATCATTGATGCAGCAATTTGATCTACTTGCATTAGCCGATCAGCTTGAGCAGATCATTCAGCAGCGCGAGGCCGAACTTCGCCTGGAGCAGGCGGTGTACGGGCTGGACGCCCTGTCGGAAGTCAAGCTACAGGAACTACTTGCGACCGGGCTCTCGCGCCACTGGTCGGTTGCCAGGGAGGTACACTATCCTTCCAGCGCAGGCCGACGGCTGACGCATCGTGCCCGTTGCGACCTGGTGCTTACCCCTGCGGGCCGGCCGTTGCAGACCGACGCCCGCCCTCCTGACCTGTTTTCTCCGCCTGACCTTGCCGAGCCTGGCGAGGGGTTGTGGATTGAGGTAAAGGTCGCATGGCAATTCCGCGAAGGCGGCGTTCGCCACACCGGCTATGGCTCACAGTGGCGTGATGCCGTGGTTGCCGACCTGCGTAAGATGGAAGATGACCCGCTGATTCGCGAAGCCGCGCTGTTGCTGGTGGTATTCAACGAGTCCCGGGAAATACTGGAGAAGGACCTGGAGTTGTTCGAGATAGTTCTGGCCCGTAAGGAAGTGCTCGCCGGGTTCAGACAGACACGCTCCGTGCCAATCCTGGATCGAATCGGCCATCGCCTGTGCACAATAGCCTTGTGGCCGACCGTGCAGAGGGCACAATAGTCCCTGGCAGGACAAGAAGCAGATATGACAACAGCCCAGCAGACCGCCCGAGCCGAGAAAATCACCATGTTGGTTGAAGGCATGGACTGCGCCAGTTGCGTGGCCCATGTGGAGAAGGCAGCGCAGCACGTGGATGGTGTGCGTCACTGCTCTGTCTCGCTGGCTACCGGCCGGGCTGCCGTTGAGTTTGATCCTTCCCGTACCAGCCCATCCGTTATCGCCCAGGCCATCACCAGGGCCGGTTACAAGTCGACGCCCCTGTCGGATGTGACCGACAACGCCGACACCGAGGAGAAGCGCCTCCAGCGTGCCCAGAAGGAGGCGAGGGCGTGGCTCTGGCGCGCCATCGTTGGGTTTGCGCTGTGGCTGCCGATCGAGGGCGCACACTGGATCTCGGTGATCTTTGATCTGCACGGATGGCATCGCCCACTTACGCTGATCTCGCTGGT
>JAKORQ010000272.1 GCA_029777755.1 Planctomycetota bacterium | reverse complement strand
TACCTGGGCCTGGAGGATTTCTTTGGTATCATCTCCAACACCGCCGGCGGCTACTGCTTCTATCGCGACGCCCGCCTTCGCCGCCTGACCCGCTATCGCTACAACAACGTCCCGCTGGACTCCAACGGGCGCTACATCTACATCAAGGATGGCGACACCATCTGGAATCCATCCTGGAAACCCACGCGCACAAGCCTGGACGGATACGAGTGCCGGCATGGGCTTTCCTATACGCAGATACGCGGCGAGAAGAACGGTATCAGCGTCACAACGCGCTACTTTGTGCCGCGCGGGCAGACCTGCGAGGTGTGGGATGTGCGCGTCAAGAACACGGGCACTGCGCCCAAGTCCATCACGTTGTTTGGCTTCATCGAGTTCTGCCTGTGGGACGCGATGGACGATTCCACAAACTTCCAGCGCAACTTCTCCACCGGCCAGGTTGAGATCGAGCCGCAGGTTATCTTCCATGTGACCGAGTACCGCGAGCGGCGAAACCACTTTGCCTACTTCGCCTGTAGCGTGCCTACCGCCGGGTTTGACTCATCGCGCAACGCCTTCGTTGGTGTGCATGAAGGGCTGGATGCTCCCAAGGCGGTTGTCGCCGGGCAGTGCAGCAACTCGGTTGCATACGGTTGGCATCCGATCGGCGCTCACCAGGTGAACATCGAGCTGGCGCCCGGAGAAGAAAAGCGGCTGCACTTCCTGCTGGGCTATGCAGAGAACCCCGAGGACCAGAAATTCATCCCCGGCAAGTGGGTTCGTCCCGGCCAACTGGTCGCCAACAAGGCTCCATTCGAGAAGGTCAGGCAGGAACTTGGCACCAGTGCGCAGGTCGATGCCGCGTTCGAGCAGCTCAGGACCTACTGGGACGAGCTGCTCTCTATCTACAAGGTACAGGTGGATGATCCGCACGTGTCGCGTATGGTAAACATCTGGAACCAGTACCAGTGCATGACGACCCTCAACATGTCTCGCTCCGCCAGCCTATATGAGAGCGGCATCGGCCGGGGCATGGGATATCGCGACTCCAACCAGGATCTGCTGGGCGTGGTGCATCTCCAGCCAGAGCGCGCCCGGCAGCGCATCCTCGACTTGGCGGCCACGCAGCTTTCCGACGGCACCTGCTTCCACCAGTACCAGCCGCTCACCAAGAAAGGAAATGCGGACATCGGCGGTGGCTTCAACGACGATCCGCTCTGGCTGCCGCTTTCGGTTTACGCTTATCTCTCCGAGACGGGCGACACCTCCATCCTTAACGAGCGATGCGCTTACGCCGACAAGCCGGATGCCAACTCGACGCTGATGGATCACCTTGAGCTGTCGATGCAGTACACCCTGAACAATCGCGGCCCGCACAATCTCCCGTTGATCGGGCATGCCGACTGGAACGACTGCCTGAATCTCAACTGCTTCTCCACCACACCCGGCGAGAGCTTCCAGTGCGCCGGGGATATCGAGGGCTCGGTGGCCGAGAGCGTGATGATCGCCGGGCTGTTCTGCGCGGCGTGTGATCGCATGGCCGGCATCTATCGAATGATCGGCCAAGTCGATAAGGCCGAGGCCATGCTGCAGCACAAGGCGGAGATGGTGCAGGCCATTGAGAAGCATGGCTGGGATGGCGAGTGGTTCCTGCGCGCCTACGACGCACACGGCAATAAAGTTGGCTCGAGGGAGTGCGAGGAAGGCAAGATCTTCATCGAGAGCCAGGGTTGGTGCGTGCTCGGGGGCGTCGGCCACGAGGACGGCAAGGCACGCCAGGCGCTCGACTCGGTCAAGAAGCACCTCGCCACGCCTGATGGCATCATCCTCCAGCAGCCGGCCTACTCGACCTATCATGTCGAGCTGGGCGAGATCTCGAGCTATCCGCCGGGCTACAAGGAGAACGCCGGCATCTTCACGCACAACAACACCTGGATCCAGTGCGCGGAGGCATTGCTGGGCAATGGCGATCGGGCCATGGAGTATTACCTGACGATCTGCCCCAGCAAGAAGGAAGAGAAGATCGACATCTATCGCTGTGAGCCTTACGTCTACAGCCAGATGACGGCCGGCCGGGACGCCCCCACTCCCGGCGAGGCGAAGAACTCCTTCCTGACGGGAACCGCGGCATGGAGCTTCGTGGCGATCTCGCAGTACATCCTCGGCATCACCCCCTCGCCGAATGGACTGGTGATCAACCCCTGCATCCCGACAAGCTGGAAGGGCTTTAGGGCGCAGCGACGCTTCCGTGGCAAGACCTACCATATTGAGGTGAAAAACGTCTCGGGCAAGGGCCACGGCGTGAAGAAGCTGATCGCCGGCGGAAAGCAGATCCCCGGGTGCTGTATCCCGCTGGATATTGAGGGCGACAACATCCAGGTGTCCGTGGAGGTATGACCTCACGGCTGGGTCTGCTCACGATCATGGCGAGGGCGCTTTCCGCGGGATAGAGCCCGGCAGGAAAAAGCCAATCATTTGCAACCGACACTTGGTATGATCACCAGGTGGGTTAACGATTTGGCCCAGCGGGAGTTAGCGTATGTCCAAAGCGCATGTAGACCCGGCCGACCTGAGAAGGTTTGCCAACGACCTGAAACGTTTCACGATCGAGCTGGAGGGGCTCATGGGGCAGTTGCAAGCGCGCATGGCGGGACTTGAGTCAACCTGGCGCGACCAGGAGCAGCGCAAGTTCGCCGAGGCGTTCGCGCAGACGGCCAAGGGCCTGTCCTCCTTCGTGGAGGCGGCCAATGAGCATGCGAACTTCCTGAACAAGAAGGCAACGCTGGTGGAACAGTACCTGCGCCAGCGATAGGTCTGTTTACGTGGGGGTGTGATGTCGCAGGGAGCCAATGTCGAAGACCTCGACGTCTTCCGTTACATGAAAGCGGCATTGATCAAGTTTCGGCAGACCGCCGAGATTGCCATGGTCAATGCCGATGCGCAGATTTCCCGCACCCTTCACTGGCTCGAGGGTGAGCAGATCACCTACTGGCAGAACCAGATCCGCAAGCGTCAGGAGATGGTCGCCCGCTGCAAGGAAGCAATCCGGCAGAAGCAGATCTTCAAGGACGCCAGCGGGCGCACTCCTTCCACCTTCCAGGAGGAAAAGCAGCTGCAGGCCGCCATGCGGGCACTGGAAGAGGCGGAGGTAAAGCTCGCCAGCACCAAGCGGTACATACCCATCCTGCAGAAGGAGATCGAGGCCTACCGCGGCGGTGTGCAGTCGCTGGGTGGAGTCTTGACCACCGAGATTCCCAAGGCGATCGCCATGCTGGAGCGGCTGTCCCAGTCGCTGGATGAATACGTGAATCTCGCCAGCAGCGCTGCCGGGCCTCCAGGTGAAACCGGCGACCGCACTCTGCCACCCGGGCAGATGCAACGTGGCGGCGAGTCGGCCGATGAAGCTCAGCCTGGGGACCAGCAGGAGAGCAAAGGAGAGGAAGATGTCGCTGGCTGAATGTCGAGGACAACTGACTAAGGCGTTCCGCGACCTGTGGAACCGATGGGAGTACACCAAGTCTTCCTGGAATGACACACAGGCAGAACAGCTTGAAAAACGATATCTTCTTGAGATCGAGGTGCAGGTGCGGAAGGCCGTCTCCGCTATGGACCACATGAATATCGTGCTCCAGAAAACCGTCAAAGAATGTGAGTGAGAAGTAATGGCCAAATCGAAGTCACCGGCAGAAAACTCCAGAGCCATTCCCCTGGCAACCGATCCGCAGCGTGAGCTTCTGCAGCAGTTGACCAGCCTCTCCATCTCGTCTGCCGAGGAGGAAGATCGACTCTCCCAAACATTCGAGAACGACATGCAGCAGCTTCGCGAGCGCATCGCTGCTGCGCGGAAGGCAAACGAGGAGAAACGCGCTCGCAACATGGCGGCAATAGAGGAGAAGCACGCCGATCGCCTCGCGCGCATCGACGCCCGCGCCAAGCAAGACCGCGAGAATCTCGACAAGGAGACTGCCCGCGCCAAAGCCGCAGCCGATGAGGAGAAGGCATCCATCGACGAGCAGGTGCGCAAGCAGACCGAGCAGGCACGCTGGCTGGCGGAGAGCGTGCTGGAGGCGGTGGAGACGCAACTGGAGGTTGAGTCACGTCAGGCCAAGCAACTCCAGGCGACGCGCAACGCCGAGATCGAGCAGGAAAAGAACACGCTGGCCGCCCTGCTGGCCCGGCTGGAGCAGGATTACGTCCCCTTCGAGCCGCTCAATGGCGAGGAAATCACCAGCCGGCTGGCCAGCGAACCGGACAAGGTATATGACGAGAACCGCGAGAAGGTTCACGACGACCTCCAGCGGCTGGCCAATCTGCGCATCCCGCGGCTGGTTTCTGGTGGCACGCCCTACCTGAGCGCGATCTTCATCTGCGTGGCGGCCGGTGTGCTGGGTGCGCTGGTTGTTGAGGATGTGACGGACCGACTTATCGCCGGCACGGTGGCGGTTGTCGTGGCCGCCGTGGCGAGCGTGGTGACGACATTCCAGCTCAAGCGCAAGGCACGCTCCCAGGTGGTTGGAATTTGCGTGCCCCTGAACCAGGCAATTGACCTGATGCGCCGCTCGGCGGATGCATCCTTCTCGACCGGCGAGGCAAAGCGCCAGGAGCGCGAGCGTGAGGAGCGGCGCAAGTGCGCCCGTGAGGTGGAAGTTGCCAGGGAGAAGGCCAAGCCGTTCACCATCCAAGCGGCCGAGAAGCATGCTCGCACGATCCAGGAGATCGCCCAGCGATATAAGGAGGCACAGGAGCGACTTGCGGCGCAACGCCTGCAGAAACTGCAGGAATTGGAAGAGCAGCACAAGGCGGCGATCGAGGCGGCCGAGGCGGCCTATCAACACGAGAAGCAGCGCATCGATGCCGACGAGCAGGAGAACACCGCCCGCATCAAGAGAGCATTCGATGAAGACAGCGCCTCACTGATGAAGCGCTGGGATGACGGTTTGGCGACGATCAGCCGATTGCTGGCGGACAAGGACAATCCGCCGCCGGCTCCACGTGAATGGGACCTTAAGCAGTGGGAGAACTGGGACAGCCCCAAAAACTTCCCCCTGTCGGTTCCGTTCGGGACGCTCACGATCGACCTGAGGTCGCTTACCACCAGCGTGCCGCGGAAACTGCAGATCCCAGAGGCATTCACCATCCCCGCGGTGCTGGCGTTTCCCCAGAGAGGTTCGCTGTTGATCGAGACGGACCACAGCGGCCGGCAGCAGGCTATCTCCATCGCCAGCATGGTGATGACGCGCCTGCTCACGCATTTCCCGGCCGGGCGTGCGAAGTTCACCATCATCGACCCGGTCGGCCTGGGCCAGAGCTTCGCCGGCTTCATGCACCTGGCAGACCATGATGAATCGCTGGTTGGCGCACGCATATGGACCGAGAACGAACACATCGAGCAGCGTCTTGCTGACCTGACGGAGCACATGGAGACCGTCATCCAGAAGTACCTGCGCAACGAGTACCAGACTATCGACCAATACAACGCCCAGGCCGGCGAACTGGCAGAGCCGGTGCGCTTCCTGGTGATCGCCGATTTCCCCGTTGGATTCGAGCAGGAATCGCTGCGCCGTCTTGCGTCCATCGCCACCAGCGGCGCACGATGCGGTGTCTATACCATCATCATCCGCGACACGCGCCAGCAGCTTCCCTCCAATGCCAACTACGAGGAACTGGTCGCCCGCTCGATCTATCTGCGCCTGACCGGCGGACAGACCAAGTGGATCGATGAAGTCTTCTCACGCTTCCCACTCCAGATCGATACAGCGCCAGATGAGAAAACGCTTACGGCACTGATGGACCAGGTCGGCCGGGCGGCGCGGCGGGCCAATCGCGTGGAGGTTCCGTTCGATACCATTGCCCCACAGCCGGATCAGTTCTGGACGGCAAGTTCCAAGGACGAGTTGCGCGTTGCCATCGGCAAGGCAGGCGCCACGCGTCTGCAGCCGTTGCGCCTTGGTGTAGGCGTTGCCCAGCATGCGCTGGTGGCAGGCAAGACAGGTTCTGGTAAGTCCAACCTGATGCACACGATCGTGACCAACCTGGCGATGTGGTATTCGCCGGAGGAGGTCGAGTTCTACCTGGTGGACTTCAAGAAGGGCGTGGAGTTCAAGTCGTACGTCACGAGGCATCTTCCCCATGCCCGCGCGATCGCGGTGGAGTCGGATCGCGAGTTTGGCCTGAGCGTCCTTCAACGGGTGGACGCGGAGCTTACCCGTCGTGGTGACCTGTTCCGTGCGGCCGGGGTGCAGGAGATTTCCTCCTATCGCACGCAGACCGGCAAGAAACTCCCGCGCACACTGCTGCTTATCGACGAGTTCCAGGAGTTTTTCTCCGAGGATGACAAACTGGCGCAGGAGGCGGCCGTCCTGCTCGACCGCCTGGTTCGCCAGGGCCGTGCTTTCGGCGTGCATGTCGTGCTGGGCTCGCAGACGATCGGCGGCGCATCGAGCCTGCCGCGCAGCACCATCGGGCAGATGGCGGTGCGCATCGCCTTGCAGTGCAGCGAGGCCGATTCGCAGCTCATCCTCGGGGACAATAACTCGGCAGCACGGCTTCTGTCCCGTCCCGGCGAAGCCATCTACAACGATGCCGGCGGACTGGTCGAGGCCAACAGCCCCTTCCAGATCGCTTTCCTTCCCGACGAGCAGCGCGATCGTTACCTCAAGGCCATCCAGGAATGCACAAAGAAACAGGCCCGTCTGGTCCCACCGCCGCCGGTCGTTTTCGAGGGGAACGCTCCCGCCGACATCCTCAAGAACACGCAGCTCGCCGAGCTTCTCGCCCACCCGGCATGGGATCGCATCCCGCATGCCGCGCTCGGGTTTGTCGGTGAGCCGGTCTCGATCAAGGAACCCACGGCCATCACCTTCCGCAGGCAGAGCGGCGCGAACGCCCTGCTGATCGGTCAGCAGGATGAACTTGCCCTGGCGGTGATGTCGGCCGTGATGATTTCGCTGGCCACGCAGTATTCACCCGATCGCGCCACCTTCATGATCCTCGACGGAACGCCTGCCGATTCGCAGTTGGCCGGCACGCTCCAGCGAACCGCCGCCGCCCTGCCGCATCGTGCACGGCACGTCGCCTACCGGGATGTCGATGCCACGATGGTTGAGCTGGCCGCGGAGCTGGATAGGCGCAACGCCGATCCGGATGCACCGCACGAGGCAATCTTCGTCTTCATCTACGCCCTGCAGCGTTACCGCTCGCTGCGCAAGCAGGAGGATACCTTCAGCTTCTCTGCCACCGAGGATGAAACACCCAAGCCGGACAAGATCTTCGCCCGACTGATCAGCGAAGGTCCGCCGCTGGGTATCCACATCATCGGCTGGGCGGACACGGCCGTGACGCTCGACCGCACCTTCGATCGCGGCATCATGCGCGAGTTCGACAACCGTATCCTTTTCCAGATGAGCTCAAACGACTCGAGCAACCTCATCGACTCGCCGGCCGCCAACAAGCTCGGGCCCTTCCGGGCACTGGCCTATAGCGAGGAGATGGGCACGATCGAGAAGTTCCGCCCATATGCGCCGCCAAGCGACCAGTGGCTCGAGCATGTGCGCGAGCTTCTGGCCGGTGCAAAAAGCTCGCTGTGAATTGGCCGCATGGATGTGTCTGCCTCGAAGCAAGAATATTGCCATATTCAGCGATGACTTTCCCCTGTCGCCGCCTCTAACATAGCCTCACCAGGCAGGCGAAAGGAGAGATCATGAAGTCATACGTCTTGTTTGCTTCGGGTGCTCTGGCTGTTGGCTTGCTCGTGGGCTGCGATGACAGGCAGACCGGCAGTACGGAACCACAGGCAGCGCCGGCCGGCGGAACGATCGGCCAGGACCAGTACGATCGCTCGATTCCTGGCGGCCAGGGGAGCTCAGTAGGAGGACAATCCGGGGATAGCGCCACCGGCGGCGGAACTACCGGACGCGGGGCCGGCACCGACCAGCAAACCGGTCCCGGTACAACCCCGTAACGGAGAGTTACTTTGACACGCAAT
>JAKORQ010000026.1 GCA_029777755.1 Planctomycetota bacterium | reverse complement strand
TTCCCTGGGCTTTGCGTTTGCATCGGCGCGCAAGCTGCAAATGGACGCACACTGGCCGAAGAATAGAATCTCGCCCATGGCGGTGATGCTTCCCCCACACCGATTGCAACTGGTTCTATTTCAGCCGCAGATCGCCCCCAATACCGGCAACATAGCCCGGATGTGCGTGGCCACGGGGACCCATCTGCACCTGGTTCGCCCGCTGGGCTTTGTGTTGAGTGACCGACAGCTTCGTCGCAGCGCAATGGACTACTGGCCGCGGCTGAAGCTCACTGTGCATGACGACACCGAGTCATTCCTGGAGGCACTGCGCGGGGCGTCGCTGTGGTTCTTCACGACCAAGTCCCAGCGAACGTACTGGAGCGCGACGTTCTCGCCGGACGACTACCTGGTGTTCGGTTCGGAAACGCACGGGATCCCTGCCGGAGTTCTCGATAGACACGCGGACCGCACCCTTCGCATACCCCAGGCCGAGGGAGAGCGTTGCCTGAATCTCGCCACCTCGGCCGGGATCGGGCTCTATGAAGCGTTGCGGCAGATCAGCGTTTGCGGGCCAGGAATTCCTTGAGATCGGCCAGCGGAAAGCAGTTGATCACCTGAGCCGGCGTCAGCCAGGCGCGCCGCGCAACCCACAGCCCCATTTGCATACCTTCATACTCATGCGTGCTGTGCGCGTCGGTATTGATGGAGATCAGGGCGCCGGCATCTGCTGCCCTACGGGCGTCGGTATCGCACAGGTCCCAGCGCGGCCAGCCGGCGTTTATCTCGAGCGCCGTCCCCGTCTTCGCCGCGGCCGCGATTACCTTCGCCATGTCCAGCGGTAGCCCCTCGCGCTGATTGATCAAGCGCCCGGTGGGATGGCCGATCACATTCACGTACCGGCTTTCGATCGCGCGGAGGATGCGATCAGTCGCCTTATGGCTGTCCTGCTTCAGCGATACGTGCGGCGATGCGATGACGATATCCAGCTCGGCCAGTAACTGCGGGTCGTAATCCAGTCGGCCATCCGGCAGGATATCCACCTCACTGCCCGCCAGGATGGTGATCCCCGGGACACTTACCTTGCGGATGGCGGCGATATGCTCGCGGAGACGCTGCTCATTCAGGCCGTTGGCGATCACGGAACTCTTGGAGTGGTCGGTGATGGCGATGTACTCGTATCCCAACGCCTTGGCGGCCAGCGCCATCTGCTCGATCGTCGCGTTCCCATCGGAGGCAACCGTGTGACAGTGCAAATCCCCTCGAATATCGCAGACATCGACGAGCCTGGGCAACTTGCCGGTGAGCGTCGCCTCCACTTCGCCGCGGTCCTCACGCAGCTCCGGGGGAACATACGTCAGCCCCAGCGCCCTGTAGACGTCCTCCTCATTGTCGCCGGCCACGCTGGCAATCGCGGGAGCCTCGCCGCTCTTCTTGGCGGCCTTGTCGTACTCATCGAGCCTGTAGAGCCCCCATTCATTGAGCGTCATCCCACGACTCAATGCCAGACCGCGCAGCTTTACGTTGTGCTCCTTTGAGCCGGTGAAGTATTGGATGGCAGCTCCGAAGCTGCTCCTGGGCACGATGCGAAGATCAACCTGCAGGCCGCCTGAGACGAGTATGCTCCCCTTTGTTCCGCCGGCCGCGATCACCTTCTCGACTGTCGGGTGGCTGGTAAACAGCTCGATGATCTCGCCGGCGTCGGCGGGATCATGCGTCCAGCAGATCAGGTCCAGGTCACCAACCGTCTCGCGCTTGCGCCGAAAACTGCCCGCCGGCTGTACATCACCGACGCGCGAATCCTTCTTGAGATACTCGATGAAGCGCCCGACGATGGGACGCACCTCCATGTAGCCACGCCGCTCCAAGCCGCCCTTGAGCAGCCTGATGCCATCCAGCATCGACGCGATCTTCTTTTCCCCCAGCCCCTTTATCCCCTTGAGCTTTCCTTCGCCAATCGCCAGCTCCAGCTCCTGCACCGACTCGATCTTCAACTGCTTCCAAAGCAACGCCGCAGTCTTGGGCCCCATGCCAGGGATGCGCATCAATTCGAGGACGCCAACCGGAACCTTTGCGACGACCTCCTCGTAATCGTCACTCTTTCCATCCCTGGCATACTGCTCGATGATCTTGCGGCTGCTGGCGCCGACTCCCTCGATCTCCGGCAACTCGCCGGCGCGGGCCGCCTCGATCACGTCGTAGTCCAGTTCCTCAAGCTTGCGGGCAACCTTCTGGAACGCGATGGCCTTGAAGGCATTCTCGCCAATAAGCTGCATGACCTCGGCCATGCGACTAAACATCCGGACAAGCTCTGCGTTGGAAGACATATCAGGCAATCATACCCCGGAATCAGACTCGGCGGAGGTAGACCATCCCCTATCCCGGGATATCGCGGGAAACATATCGGTAACACAACGGATCCTCAGACCACGGGAAGCAAGGTGATCCTCGGAGCGGGGATTTGCTTCGATACAAAGACACTCGCAGGATCGGTAGAAGCAGTTCCGTCGGAAGTGCGGGAGCTTAAGGCGATCCGTGAAGAACATGCGCGACCAGGGCCGGGGAACGAGAAGATTCACATCCCCTCTTTCCTCACGAAGCGTAGCCTCCAGAATCGGCCTCTCGATGCCGGTCAACGTGCTTCTACAGCAGTTCCACCCAACGTGGAGCGGCCGGTCTCCGCCCGCGGGAGGTAAGGGAATCCTCGACGAACACGCACAATCAGAGCCAGGGAAACCGAACGAGGTACTTCTTCACCACGAGCGACTAAGTAGCTCAAGGTTGATGTCTCGATGCCAGTTGACGTGGATCCCGTTCGGGCAGACATCTGCCGATTCGAAGCCCCGCGGCTTGAGAACAAGCCGTTCCACTTGCAGTGGAGCAGTTCTAGCGATACTCGGCGCCCAGCAACGTATAGCGCCAGGCGACTCCGGCCTTGTCGGTGTTCAGCCCCACGCGCATCTCGCCACCCGGCGGTACCAGCAGCTGCATCTCCCGGGGCTTCAGCCCATTGGCTCCCGAGCCGAGAGGCGTGAGAAGAACCGTGGCAAGGGCGTTGCGCTTGGGATCAGAGTTCTGCACGTAGCAAACGCCATCACGCTCGGACAGGCGCACGGTCCCGGGAGCGATATACACCACCTGACGACGCGGAGTGAGATGATCCGGCGGCAGCGGTGATGGCGGTGTGCCGTTGAGCGTCCAGCGATTCTCCCTCGCGCATCCCACCAATGCCATGCCAGCCAGCAGCAGCACCATCCCGCGAATCCGCATGTCTTGTCCTTCCTTTAAGTAAGGTTGAAGCCCTAAGAAGCCCTTCCAGACAGAACAGTTTAGTGGCGAATGATCCGCTGTAAATCTGCCTGCGCCAACACCGCACACAGCGCCTTGTTCTCGTGACAGACCGCGGTGGCTACAGCAGGCAGCATCCGCGATCAGCGCTGAGTGCGAGGATCCTTTTCCACGACACCAACGTTGTCGGCCGACGGGATGTAATTCAGGATCTCCTTGCCGCTCAGGTCAACGCGGGCCGCCCGCCTGGCCTGAATAAAGCTGCCCTGCGGCAGCATACGCTGGTTCCCGCCTTCCTTCAGCGGAAGAAGCTCAGCCTCGACCATGAACACGAGATCTATCGGGTTCGATCCATCCACGAACAGGTAATCATCCGGCTTGGTGAGCAGCAGCGTCTGGCCCTTCTGCAGCGACCCCACCGGGTAGTAATTGTTTCCTTCAACCACCAGGCGGATCGACCCCATATTGAAGGCGTTGACGTTCACGCCTTGAGGCGGGCTCATAGAGGTACGAACAACCACCGGCACCGCACCAACCGGCGGTTCAGGTACCTGCCCGGCTCGCACCACAGGCAGCTCAAAGTCCGCCATTCGGCTCAGGACAGACTCGGTGCTGAACACGGCCGACACCTGCAGCGGATTGCCACTGGAGTTTGTCACCAGCACATCGCCGCCGAGCGCCGGCCCGAGACGATGGGCAAACAGCTCATCGAGGTACGACGGGTGAACGGCCGAGAGAGGCCGATCCCCTGCCAGTGAACCGCCGTCGCTGACATGCGATACCAGACCCAGGACCATGCTGTCCACGGGAAGCGGGCCCATCGACGATGCCTCGCTGGGGGAGAGCGTCGAAGACTTAAGCTCGTTCTCGATCACCAGGTCCTGCAACTGGGACGGTCCCGGGATCCTCACGCCCGTTACCTCGCGCTCGTCCAGCTCAAAGCGGCTGTACCCGACGATGCTCGGTCCCATTGGCAGAAGCTGTGCCGCGATGGCGAGGATGCCCGTCGAGAAGATGCCCGCGATCAGCCCGAAGACGCCCGCGCCGATCTTGTCCACCAGCACCGGGAAACGGACGTTGCCCGGCACCAGGCGATCCACGATCAGCCGCAG
>JAKORQ010000271.1 GCA_029777755.1 Planctomycetota bacterium | reverse complement strand
TGCGCGCGGCACGCCAGCAGGCGGCCCAGCAACAGCGATATTCCCGGCCGGAACGCACAGTCCGCTCCCGTGGGACAAGCAATCGGCGATCCCGCTACTAGCGAATGCCAAGATTTGCCAATCTCGCGCCCTGCGCTACCCGTGCGCCCCTGAACTGCCTAGCATTGCAGCAGTTTTATAGAAAAGGGAATCGCACAAATGGATCGCAGTAAGGTTGATCGACTCTCGGAAGTCGATGCAGATCGTGTGTTGCGCAGATTAACCACCATCCAATACCTTCGCCCGCACCAGGCTCTCGCCGACGCTCTCGTCCAGGTCTGTGCCATCGAGGGGATCACCCAGCCGTCGTTCGACTCATTCGCCGAACTCGCCGAGCTTCCCATCGGGCGACTGACCCGCGCCCAGGTCTGCCATGTCGCCCGTTGTATCGCCTTCGAACGCCAGGCGCGCCTGCAGTTCCAGCGGCCTGGAGTATGACATCTTGCCGCAGAATTGGCCGCGGCAATTGACATCCTGCCTGCGCTTTCCCGCACTGCTGCCGCTGAGATCGCTCTGGCACGCCAATCGCTTACTTTTCAACTCGAGCGCTGATTGACCCTTGCTCGGGGGGGATCCTCGATGACACCACCAATTCCTGTCTGCTGCAGCGTGAAGGCTTTTGACGCGATCAATTCCATCGCACTGTCGATCGACAAACCGCAATCACTGCTGCCGGCCGCAATCGCTATCGCTCAGCACTCCTGCCCGGATGCGACCCTGAAAGAAGCACAGCGGCGCCTGGATGGCATGGCCAATGTCATTGGCTCGCGCGTGCGCAGTCCGCAGATCCAGGCCCGCTTTGCCCACCTGCACCAGTACCTGTTTGAGGAACTGGGATTCGAGGGAAACTCGGCCGACTATTACAACCCGGACAACAGCCTGTTTCCCCGGGTACTGCGCACCTGCCGCGGAGTGCCGATCACGCTCTCGCTGCTGTACAAGCTGGTGGCCGAGCGCATTGGCCTGAATGTCTGGGGGATTGGCCTGCCCGGTCATTTCGTGGTGGGCGCCGATATGGGGGATGCTTCAGTCATCATCGATCCATTCGCCGCCGGCCGACTCTTGACGCCCGACGAGGCGCGTTTCCGTGTCCAGAACCAGTTCGGGGATCAGGTCGAGTGGTCGGCACGCCTGCTGGAGCCGGTATCCAACCGATACTGGATCACGCGAATCCTGCAGAACCTGCTCGCCTCCTACAGCAAGGCCGGGCAGTACGAAGATGTCTGCGCAGTGCTGGAGATGGAGATCCTGCTCTGGCCGGATGAGGTTCGCGTGCAGCGCGACCTGGCCGTGGCGCTGGCTCGCCTGGGCAAGCAGGACAGCGCCTTCAAGTGGCTGGAGTATTACCTGCAAAACAACCCGGAAGACCCCAACCGCGATAATCTGCGGCAACTGCTGCTGAACCTCTCATAGGAAAAACTGGCAATATCGTTGGCGATCGATACCATCCGCCTCTCTTGCGTCGTAAGAGGTGAACATGGCGTGGATCGTTCTTGTCATTGCCGGGTTGCTGGAAGTCTCATGGGCGGTGGGGATGAAGCTCAGTGACAACTTCACGCGGCTGGGCTGGAGCATCTTTACAGTGGTTACACTGCTTGCGAGCATGGGAATGCTGTGGTGGGCAGTGAATCGCCTGCCGCTGGGAACCGCCTATGCCGTATGGACGGGTATCGGGGCGGTCGGCACGGCGATCATCGGCATCCTCCTCTTCAGCGAGTCAGTCTCCATCCCTCGATTGTTCTGCCTGGGAATGGTGGTGGCGGGAGTGATCGGCTTGCGCCTGTTTGAAAGCTGAAACGAAGGCTTACTTCTCGCCAACCAGCGCCATCTCCAGGGCACCCGCGGCCGCCTCACGGGAAATCTGGTCGACTATCCGTGAGTGCAGCACATACTTTCCCGGTGGCAGCGTACCGGGCAGGCGGATAACCCGGGCCACGAAGAAATCCCGGCGGCGATTGCGGCAGGTATCTACCACCGGGCTTGGGCCGTCCTTCCAGACCACCTGGCCGGACGAATCGACCAGCGTGATCTCCTGGCTGAGGCGCGTTTCCCACATGGCGCGCTCGCCGATGCGGGAGCTGAATCCCGTCAGCTCGCAATAGATGGCGATGGAGAACTCCCGCCCGGACGCGAAACGCGCTTCCACGACCTCGTAGTTGCCAAATCCATCAACCTTGCTGCACATGGCCAGGTTAGATATCGCCAGCGGCGCTACCGGGCGGATGCGGTCGGCCATGTCCAGAAGCGCAGGCACCGCCTCGCGAACCGACTTGCTTTTCATGCGATCGCGAAAATCGCTGATCCCCTGCAGGACCGCTGCCAGTGTGCGCTGCTCCGTGCTGCCCGGTTCCGGCAGTGAGCCGGCCTCGCCACCCAAACCGCCGGATGCGATATCGCCCAGCTCACGCAGAAATGCCGTTGCCAGGTCGGATGTCGCCTGGCTCGTTGGCGCTGGCATGGTTGCCGGCGCAGTAGTGGGCGCGGGGACTGTCGTTGGAACTGTAGCCGGCGCCGGTGCAACCTCAGGGCCAGCCGGCGAGGGAACCTCGTCGGCTGCCCGTTCACCGGCATCAGCCACGGATGGAGCCTGCTCTGGCTCAACCGGTTGCTGCCCAATGGGCACGGTTGTCGGCAGTTCCTCCTCGATAGCAGGCAGATCCTGCGGAACGTCGCGCACTTCGCTCAGGAAAGGAGGATGCTTCTGGCCACAGCCTGCCGCCAATGCCCAGGCGACCATCGCGCCTAACAAAATGGTCGATGCTCTTCCCATCAGCAATCGATTAGAACTCCCCTGGTTGCCTCATTCAAGCGGCCGGCCGCCCATCTCCCTGTACAGGCGCAACAGCTCCCCTGGAGCAAGCATCTCAGGGCGCTGCTGCGGATCGATGGCAAGCGACTGGAGCAATCCCTCGGCATCCTCATATCCGGCCTGCTGCAGCGCCTTGCGCAGCATCTTCCGCCGCGAGGCAAACAATGTCTGCACAAACTGCCCGAATGGGCGGGCATCTTCGCCGAGGCGATCGTTGCGTTTCATCAGCACAAGCGCCGACTCGATCTTGGGCGCCGGCCAGAATGCCTGCGCCGGGAGGATGCGATCGACGCGCACTTCTGCTAGCAACTGGGCCATCACCGTCAGCGGGCCGTAGTCATCGCTGCCCGCCTGCGCCTTGAGGCGAAACGCCACTTCCTTCTGCACGGTGAACGCCAGGTGCTCAACGCCGCAGATCAGCAGTTCGATCACCAGTGGCGAAGCGATGTTGTACGGCAGGTTCGCCACCAGCTTGACCGGCCGGCCCTGCCGCTTTGCCTCGATGATGACGGCCTCCAGTTCAGGATTGAGCCGATGCTTGCCGGCCAGTGCATCACCCTCAAGCAGGCGAAAGTTGGACTTTGCAGCGAAGTACCTTCGCAGCAGTGCCGCCAGGTCACGATCGATCTCCACCGCCAGCACTTCGCCGGCGCGCACCAGCAGTTCCTCGGTGAGCGTCCCCGTGCCCGGGCCAACCTCAATTGCCAGGTCCGACTTCTGCAATTGCCCGGAGTCGGCGATCACGCCCACGAGGTTGCGGTCGATCATGAAGTTCTGGCCGAACCGATGGCGCGGCGAACTGGCCGCCTCCGCCAGCAGCGCCTGGATCTGTTGCTTTGTCTGCGACACCAACTGCTCCCAGATTCACAACGCTAGCGCGTACCGCGTTTGCCTGCTGTCACTTGCGATGCTTAACCGCTGCGTCACTACACCCCCACCGGCATCACTCCTGCGGCTGCACCGGCTCGACGAGGATACGCAAGCCATTGGTCTCCAGGCTGCTCGGCTGGGAAGTGGCATCGCCGGCCGCCTGCTGCGCCTCGCGGCGCTCGAGCCATCCGCTCTTGGGAATGCCGGCCGTGGGGAACCACTTGTGCAGCACGCCGAAATACCACATCGCCCATACCGCCGCCAGAACGACGATGATCGAGGCGGCCCAGATGCGGCCCATCTTGCTCTCGGCATAGGGATCTCGCAGATCGCGGTGCGAGTTGGGCGGCAGTTTCGCGACCGAGGTCAGCTTCGCGCCAAACGGTATGTTGATCTTCGCCCGTGTGTTTACCGCCCAGCCGTTGGCGTCGAGAATCGGGCCCAGGTTCCTCTGCCGCAACTTCAGCCAGGCGATCACCATCGACGGGCCGGAGATAAGCAGGATCAAAGCCAGTATGCCCAGCGGCATCAGCCAGCCGAGGTTGAAGAACGCCTGCAGCAACGCCCCCAATGCCGCGGTGATGCCGCCCACCGCCACGCCTAATGCTGCCACCACGCCCACATCGAACTTGGGCTTGGCCTTCACCTGCCCGGTGGCGGCCGACTCTATCGCGGAGCCAGCGGCGCTGGTTAGCGTCTCGGTGGCCGCCATGTCGGCGGCGGCCGCCCGCTTGGCAATCTGCTCCTCGACCCAGCGGAGCACCCGCTTGTACGGGGACCAGAATGCCTGGCGAATGCTGATCGGATTCTCGAATATCTTGACGATGGTGGCGTCCCAGTCCTGGTTGTCGCGGTCGAAGAACACACCGTTTCGCCCGACCATCAGGTTATCGGAATCGCCGGCCGTGAACGCCGCCGCGATCTGCATCTTCTCCGTACCGCCACGGCGGACGCATTCGCAGTACGCCAGGTACACGCGGCTCAGCGGAGCCAGCGTCCCGTGCTTGGCGATGTCGTCCACCTTCACGCACAGCGAGCAGCAGCGCTGATCGAGGTACAGCTTGCCGGCCTGGAAGATCGCCATCTCATCGTCATCGTCATAAAAGTCGCGGAAGTTGACGAAGTTGATCAGCAGCCGGTGCAGATCGCGATTCAGGCGCACCAGTTTCTCGACCATCGCGATCGAGTTGGCCGCCTCCTCCAGCTCCTTGTCCTCGGCGATGAGCCCTTCGATGGTCGCCCTGGCGTTGCTGGCCAGGATCTCCCTCACGCGGGCCAGACCGAGTTGCTCGACAGCGCCTCCCTGCTTGGCGTTGTTCCATGCCGCGTAGGCGCTAAATCTCTTCTTTATCTCAAGGTATTGCGCCTCGGTGAGTGTCGTCTGCTCGCCCAGGATCGGCACCACGACCAGCTCGTAGAACTTCTCCATCCGCTCCACCCACGCGGGGTTGAGCGCCTGCCGCAGCGGCAGAGGCGTGCCTGCCACGATCTGCGCCAGCGGGAAGCCGGCCACCTCGTCGGCCGATATCGCCAGGTCCTTCGCCGCGATCGACAGATACTCCGCCTCATGCCGATTGAGCGCCGCCTGCGCCCTGTGGTCGTAGGCGGCCAGGCGGGTTCGCGCGAAATAGTCGTCGATCTTGGCGTCCACCTCGTCGAACGCCGCAAACGCGTCGGCCGTCCTGTCTCCCAGCGGCCAGATCTCCTCGCTGCTGTCCTCGGCCATCTTCCACCAGTCGGAATAGGCCTGCAGATCCGCGAAGAACTGCTCCAGCTTCGCGGTATCGATCCCCGGCCGGCCGGAGCGGTCCATCACACTGCCGCAGATCTGGATGCACTCCGAGATCACACGCCTGATCTCAGGGTCGTCGGTCGCCTCTTCCGGGATCACCCCATCGCCATTGAAACTGGTGTTGGCGAAGATCCGCACCTGGTCGCTGACGTCGTCGACGCTGATCTCCTTTGCGCCTTCCTTGCCCAGGCTCTCAAGGATGTGATGCGCCGAATCGAGGATGCGCCGGCCTTCCTCAGTCTCATCGTTGATCTGGTCCAGCGCCAGCGTCTCCGACTCTTCAAGCAGCAGGTCCGGATTCTTCAGCAGCGAGCAGACCCACTTGGAAACCGAGACAATGTCCGGCACGCGGATGCGGCCATCCTTGTCGGTGTCGATCAGGTCCAGCGTGCGATTGTCGAAATGCACGCCGCGCGTCGGGCAGCTGAGCGCGGCCCAGAGCTTGGGATCGAGGTTCTCAAGGTGCTTGATGTCCTCGCCATGGCGGATCTTTACCTGGTCGAATCCCCCCGAACGTACGAAGCTCCACTTGTAGCCGTCTGACCCGATGAAACCGAAAGTGCTGAGAGTGCGTCGCATGTTCGCCGGTGCTCCTCGCAGGGCATGCTAACTCAGCAGTAATAGGCGAACAAGCTGCGTATCTTCGCCGCGGCGGGTTTGTTGCTACAGGGATGTTCTCCTGAATTTGGAGCGGCGCGTCCTCAAGCCGCCGGATTTCGAGGCGGGGCGACACAGCCCAGCGAGAGGGACTCTGTTCGTCATAGACACGTTCCCTTGGTCGCTTCGTCGCTCCGCTATCCTTCGTGCCTCTCCTAGTCGATCTTCACCGTCGCATATTCCCTGAACCGGCCCGGCTCCGGCTCGGGAACCTCGGGAACCTTCCAGTAGGTGCGGGAGAGCCGCCTCGTCTCGGTCTCGTCGATCAGCAGCAGCACATCCCACGGGCATTTCGCCGGCGGCGGGCCGTAGTAGGCATCGAAGATATCCCTGTCCCCTTCGGTGTTCAGGTCGAACACCGTGCAATAGCGGATCTTTTTCATCGGGATCTGCCGATAGAACACCTGCGTGTCTCCCACCAGCACAATCTCGCGGGCATACTTCATCTTCTCCCGCAGCTCAGGTGGATCCAGCTCGCTGTAATCCTGCACAAAAAACAGCCCCTGCCGGCCATCGTCGGCGAAGGCACCAAATATCTGGTGGAGATTGCCCGTGTTGGCAAACTGCTGCCGGCCGGGCGTAACTCCCACCCAACTGTTGATCGCCGCAATTGCCACCAGCACCCCTGACAGCAGGAGCCACTTCCGCGGCAGCAGACCAATCAACAGCGCCGATGGCACTATCGCCAGCACGAAGAATCGCCCCATAAGGTGCGTGACAGTCAGCCAGAACACGCCGGTAACGCCGACTAGCACTATCAACAGCAACGCCTCGCTGCGGCGCCACAGAAGAATGGCCGACGCCAGCGCCAGCGGGAATACCACATAGTTGAAGCGCCAGTTCAGCAGCACCTGCGATCCCAGGCGCTCGAACCGCACCGGCCAGGCGCTGTGGTCGGCGGCCGCCCGGTGGGCAATCTCGAAACGTTCCACCTGCGTGTCGCTGAAATGTGCCTGCCCCAGTTGCCGCATCGCCAGCGGAAACAGTGGATTGCCGGCCCATGCCTGGTTGCGGATCAGCCACGGCGAGAGCACCGCCATCCCAACCGCTCCGAAGACGATGCAACCGACCACAAACCGCTTGAACGGCAAGCCCTCAAACCGCCTCACCGCCAGTGCCATCAGCGCGGCCAGCGGCAGTCCAAATAAGAGCATCGGGACGCCGGTCAGCTTGGACCCGCAGACAAGCCCGGTAAGTGCGCCGGCCAGCGCGAACGACCCCATCGGCCGGCTGTCTCCCCTGATTGCGTTGAGCATCCAGCAGATCGCCAGCCCGCCCCACAGAACCATGCCGCTCTCTACGTAGGTCACGCAGGCCAGCATGAGGATCCACGGCATCGTGAGAATGGTCATGGCGGCCAGAGATGCGCCGATGCCAGCGCCGTGGCGCTTGAGCCAGCCCCAAACGCCGATCGCCGCCAGCAGAGTGAAACTGAGGCTGAGGAACTGGTTCTGATGCATCGCGACATACGGCCCGCCGCGCAGGTAATTCGCCAGCAGGTAGTGCATCTCGACGTTGAAGGGGAAGAAGGAGTAGACGTTGTGCTTCAGCGGGGTCATTCGCCCCAGTTCGTACCACTCGCGCGGCACCTGCAGGTGATAGACCAGCGAGTCATACGGGTGCGGATCGTCCGGCCGCCAGAGCGTACCGGGAATAAGCGTCGCGCCGATGATGGGAATGGTAAACAGCGCCGCCGAGACCACCCACATCCACCATGCTTTGCTCTTGCCATTGAGCCATTGCGAGAGCCGGGCCCCCGCGCCGGACAGGCTGCTGGCAAGGTTCCTGGCATCCAGCAGGCCAATCACGATCGCCCCGACCAGCACTCCCCAGGCGGTGCTTTCATCGAGCCAGCCGGCCAGCGACAGTGCAAACGTCGCAAACCCTATCACCCCCAGCCCCAGCGCCGCCGAAGTAGCCACGCCAAAACTGCTGTTTACCCAGTCGGGCGAGAGCTTGCGCAAGATCACCCGGCCGAGCATCGCCGCCGGCAGCAGGTATATCACCTGCCAGAGAAACTCCAGTAGATGGATCACCAGCAGGTAAGACGCGAGCAGGCGCACATAAAAGCCGTAAACCGCCGCCGCCGCGACGATCATCAGCCCTAGTCCTGCCAGGCGCGATAGTGCAAACAAGGAAACCTCGTGCTATGGAAGGCGGAAGAGGGCAGCTGGAGGATTGAATGAAACCGGCCTGCCTGAGCGTTGCCACATGTTGTCTTAAGCAACGCTTCTCTTCATCCTTGCCTCTTCGATCTTCTCTCTTCCTCCCTACCCTTCCTTACCCAGTTTTCCGCTTGCGAAGTAGGCATCGATGCCCTCCTCAAGCTGATATTTCGGCTCATACTTGAGCACCGCCCGCGAGTTGGTCAGGTCGGCCTGGGTCAGGTCCTGCGTGAAGCTGTAGGGATTGTCGAAATAGTCCGGCTCGAGGTTGGTGCCCAGGACGCGGTTGAGGTTGGCGATGATCTCGTTGAATGAGCGCGGCCGGCCACAGCCGACGTTGAATACGCCGCCCCGCGGACAGGTCATCGCCTTCAGGTTTGCCTGCACCACATCCTCGATGTAGACGAAATCGCGCTTCTGCTCGCCCCACTTGAAGATCCTTGGCCTCTTGCCGGAAAGCATCTGCTTGGCAAGTTGGTGGATCATGCTGGCGAACTTGCCCTTATGGTCTTCGCCGGGGCCGTACACATTGAAGTAACGCAGGCCGATGATCGGCTGCACCAGCCGATCGCGGTAGCTGTCGGCCAGGTGCTCCATCTTCATCTTGGAAAATGCATATACGTTGAGCGGGGCCGGCGGCTGGTTCTCGCTGTTGGGGGCAGGGTTATTGCCATAGATGCTCGCCGAGGATGCCCAGATCACCCGGGAACCCCAGCTCATCGCCAGGTCGAGTATCTGGCGGAACCCTTCCATGTTGTTGACCATCATCCGCCGCTGGTCATGCACGGTGGTATCGGTGATGGATGCCTGGTGGAAGATCACATCGCACCGGCCGATGCGCGAGAGGCCCGCCAGTTCCGAGGAAACATCGGCAGTGACCAGATCGCCGGCAAAATTCGTCAGGTTCCGCCAGCTGGCCGAGGAAAAATCATCCACCCCAACCACAGTGTGACCTGCCGCACTCAGCGACTTGACGAGATTTGACCCAATGAACCCGGCCGCGCCGGTGACCAGAATGCGCATACTCACTCCACAGCTCGCCCCGCCATCCGCGGGGGAACGCGAGTATAACCAAACATCCGCCGCCATACGACATGAGCAGACCGACCTTATCCTGATGGCCTGAACCATGCCACAGTCAGGTAAAGCCGAGTGCGCCTGCTCCGCCGGCGGGATGTGGATCGCTGCAATACTGACTTGGCTGATGATATATTCCAGCGAATGCAGGTTTTTCCTTGCTACCCCCCAGAGGCAGTGGTATCCTGCCAACTGGCAGTTTAGTCTGCGCTGATAGAGTGCAGTCATCTGCCCGAGGAGTGGCGGACGAGGTTTGTCATTTCAACTCTGCCTCATGCGGCACTCCCGGTTAATGTGAAGAATGTGCCCCGGCGGCGGTCGTCGGGGAATGTTTTACAAGTCGTCGCGGATGATGGTCCTTCGAGGAGTCAGGCAAGCTGGCCGAGAGGCTGTTTCCTTCAGCACTCATTCATCTTTTCATAGAGGTCCGGCCGGAATTGCAGCACTCAAGAGCCTTTCTGACGCGACGCAGAAGAAAGGAGCTTCATCATGAAGCGCTCTCGTGGTTTCACCCTCGTGGAACTGCTGGTCGTGATCGGCATCATCGCTCTGCTGATCTCGATCCTGCTGCCTTCGCTGGCACGTGCCCGTGAGAAGGCGAACCAGGTCAAGTGCGCGAGCAACCTGCGCCAGATCGGCCAGGCCCTGATGCTCTACGCCGACGACAACCGTCGCATGGCTGGCCAGTATCCTCGCCTGCACTACCGTGCAGACAACGACCTGACGCTTGGGTCCGAAGGTAACGACCTCCGCGGCGTTCCGAACACCGATCCTTTCCGGACCCCGGAAGGTCGCGACGCTGTCGGCTGGAACAACGTGCCGGCCGCCCTGTTCCTGCTGCTCCGTACGCAGCAGATCAGCGCTGAAGTGTTCACCTGCCCGAGCAGCTCGGCTGAGAAGGATACCTTCAAGCGCGGCAACAACGAGCAGCTGACGCTCGAGCAGTGCGGCAACTTCGGCGATGACGGCTCCGGCCGCGTCACCAAGTACCTGAGCTACGGCTACGCCAACCCCTACGGCTCCAGCGCCAGCGTGAGCCGTGGTTATCGCCTGAACCTGGGCGGCAACCCTGAGCTGGCCATCATGGCTGATATGGGCCCGGGCACCCGCGGCAGCGGCGACAACGTCTATGCCTCGACCGATCCCAATGCCTCGCAGAGCGTGCTGAAGGCCGCCAACTCCAACAACCATGGCAAGGAAGGACAGAACGTCCTGTACCTGGATGGTCACGTTGATTGGCAGACCAGCGCCTACGTCGGCATCCGTCGCAACAACATCTACGTGGCGGATACAGCTCACGTCTATGACGCCAAGGGCAACATCACCTCCACCAACGAGAACTCTCGTTCCTGGGATGGCGCGGGCCGTCCGGGCAGCACCAAGGCCCACAATCAGCAGTTCCCGATCGACGGCGAGGACAGCGTGATCCTGCCTTGGGATGACTAATCGGCAAGCCTGAGCTTGTATAAAGCTCTCGATGCACGATGAACAGATCGGAGCCCGCTCAAACAAGAGCGGGCTCCGGTTGTTTTTGGCGCCCCCAACTGGATCGGCCGGTCCGCCGCCCGCGAGGCAAATTGATCCACAAACATACGCCAGAGAGCCAGGGTAATCGCACCCGTTCAAGGGAAATCGCACCCGTTTAACCGTAGAGCAGTTCCGCCTGGACTGCGGCAGACAAGGTGATCCTCGGCGAAGTTTTCGTGCGCAAGGGAGGGACGACACGGAACGGAATCATCCATCGCTTGAATGGCGCCCCCGACTGCTGCTCCAAGGGTGGCCCAGCAGCGCTCGACCTCCCGCGGCTTGAGGCAAACCGCTCCGCTTCGCGCCGTGGTGGAGAAGGCAGTTTCCAACGCGCAAAAGCAAACCCGGGAACCGATGTCGGATCCCGGGTTCTTCCCTTCCCTTTCCGTATTGATTGATCGTTACTTCTTCAGCGAAACCTGCTCCACTGCCGCCGGGTCGATCTTGCACATCGCCATGGTGGCCGCCAGGTCGACCTGGCTGAAGGTCAGGCCATCTGTCTTCAGGCCGTCCAGCCGGTCGGCCAGTTCCAGCGTGATCGAGAGCGCATCAGTGCAGTTGCGGATGAACTGCTTTCGGCGAAGCTCGGCCACCTCCGGGTCGGCCTCCGCCCGCAGCATGTGGCAGTCGTACTCGACCACGCCCTTCCACCCCATCTGCTTGAGCACCCAGAACATCTGGGCCGTCTCCTTCAGGCCTTCCGGGCCGACCAGCGGCGGGTAGTCATTGTCGAACTGTGCCTTGATCTGGCTGCCAAAGTGCAAGAACGCCAGCTTGTCCATCGAGCACAGGTAGCCCAGCGTCATCACCGCGTTCATCAGCGCCATGCTCTCGTGCTGAAGCAGCTCAGGGTTAACCTTGAAGAACTCGGGATGCTGCAGTATGCCGTAGATGAAGCCGACCGCGTGGCCGCTGGTGGGCAGATACATCTGGCCGCGGGGTTCATTGGGCTTGGGCTCGATGGTGGCGCCCAGGTAGCTATTCAGGTTCTGGCTCTTGATGTAGTCGTAGACATTGTTGAGGCCCTCGGCCAGCCACTTGTAGTTGTTCTTCCAGTCGACGGCCGGGGGAACTTCAAAGCCATCGCGTGCAACCCAGTAGGTGTACCACTTGGCGCCGAACTTCGCGCCGATGCGCAGCGTTCGCTGGACCTTTTTCCTGGCGATCTCGCGGATCTTGGGGTCGGCATTGGTCAGACCGCCGGCCCGGAAGATTGGCATGGTGTGCAGAGAGCAGGTGGCGGTGTTCACAACCAGGCCGGCGTCATCCAGGATCGCCTTAATCTCGGCGAGCGTCTTGCTGGTGGCGCTGTTGGGATCGAGGTCATCTTCCGGGTTGGCCGGGTCAAAGGGAACCAGGTCATCATCATGGAAGGCGGTGGACTCGATCAGCCCTTCCTTGCCAGCCCAGGCGAGGATCTTCGCCGTCTCCACCGAGCTGATCCGGGGCAGCACCGCCCCGCCGAACGGATCACCCACGGGGTTGGCAACACACCAGAAAGGCATCGAACGAAGGGTTACCACACCACGATTGAAGGGCTTGGCAGGCATTTGTGGCTCCTCTGAATTGAGAGTCTGTGACTGGCAGGGAAGCGACCCCTGCAGGAATTTCTTAATCTTCTTTACGAATTACAAGTATTGTTGCCTGTACAGTACGGCGCGTCAACATCCTGAAACTCCCAACTGCTCCGCTATTGTGACGCACATACCATCGAAAGCGCGCACCATCACACGCAGGGAACGTATTACTGATTACGTCCGTGGCGGAGCGTTGCGCGGCGTGAATTGGAGGGTGTAACCCCAGATTGCGACCGTTGTTAATAGCTTGTGACACGGGCATTAACGGGTTAGACTGGGTTCTTCTGGCACAGGGGGCGAGGCAGGTTTATCTGATCCTCGCCTGACGGCTTGCGTGGATGGGGAACACCGGCCGCAGGATGAGGTTGGCCGCGCGCTCGTCCGGATTTTTTCGCGGCGGCCGTTTCTCCATTGGGGAAATGGCAACGCAGCACAGGTCGAGATAACTGGAAGAGGTTGACGCCATGGCGAAACAGCAGAAGAGGCTGGGCGATATCCTGATTGAATGGGGAGTCCTGACGCCCAAGGAATTAGCTAAGGCCCTTGAACACGCCAAGAGCAAGAACCTCCGCATCGGGGAAGCACTTATAGACCTGAAAATGTGTAGTGACTCCAACATCTGCAAGGCACTGGCCACGCAGAATGACATGGAGTACTTCGAACTGGACCGCAACGCCCTCACCCCCAGCAGCATCAGCCTCATCCCCGACGACCTGATCCGAAAATACCTGATCCTTCCCCTCGGCACCGAGGGCAGCCGACTCAAGGTCGCGGTGCATGACCCGATCGACATCGAGCTTGACGACATCCTCCGCTTCCGCCTCAACAAGGACATCCGCAAGGTCCTGGCTCCCAAGAGCCGCATCAAGAGCATTATCGACGAGCTGTTCAACACCACCGCCTCCAGCACCATCGACAAGACGGTGGACAAGACCATCGACCGTCTGCGCGACTCGCTGGACAAGTCGCTGGATCGCTCGCTTGACCGCTCCATCGACCGCTCGCTCGACAAGTCGGTGGACAAGTCCATCGACAAGTCGATCGACGTGGCCGGCCTTGGCGAGGACGCCCTCAACGACCCCACGCAGGCGCCGGTGATCAAGCTGGTAACGGCCATGATCACCGAGGCGGTTCGCAATCGTGCCTCGGATATCCACATCGAGCCGATGAAGGACCGCATCCGCGTGCGCTACCGCATCGACGGCGAATGCGTGGAGCGCGACCGCATCAGCCTGCGGATGAAGGGCCCGCTGATCAGCCGTATCAAGATCATGGCCGGCATGGACATCGCCGAGAAGCGTCTGCCGCAGGACGGCCGTATCAAGATGAACATCGACCGCCAGCTCATCGACTTCCGTGTATCGACGCTGCCGGCGTATCACGGCGAGTCGGTGGTGCTTCGTATCCTGCGTCCCGACTCGGTACGAATCGGCATCCAGAGCCTGGGCTTTGAGGAAGAGGACTACAAGACCTTCATGAAGGTCATCAAGCGGCCCAACGGTATCTTCCTCGTGACCGGCCCGACAGGTTCAGGTAAGACCACCACGCTGTACGCCGCGCTCAATGAGCTGAACCGTCCCGACCGCAAGATCATCACCGCCGAGGACCCGGTCGAGTACAACTTCGTCGGCATCAACCAGTGCCAGGTTCGCGAGAACATCGGCCTGACGTTCGCGCGTATCCTCAGGTCGATGCTGCGCCAGGCGCCCAACATCATCCTCGTAGGCGAGATTCGTGACCTGGAGGTGGCGGAAGTCGCTATCCAGGCGGCACTCACCGGTCACCTGGTGTTCTCGACTCTGCACACCAACGACGCCCCCAGCGCCATCACCCGACTTATCGACATGGGCGTGAAGCCGTTCCTGGTCGCCAGCTCGATCCAGGCGGTCATGGCCCAGCGCCTGGTGCGCGTGCTGTGCCCCAAGTGCAAGCAGCCTGATCCCGAGCCGGATCGGCACTGGCTGCGGCTGTGCGGCATCAGCGACAGCGACATCAAGGATCGCACGCTCTACAAGGCACGCGGCTGCGAGTATTGCTCGGGCACCGGCTTCCGCGGCCGAACCGGCATCTACGAGATGATGATCATGAACAACGAGCTGCGCGAGCTGGCATTCGCCCGCGCCGCTACCAACAAGATCCGTAAGGCTGCACTCGCCAGCGGCATGAAGTCGCTGGTGGGCGATGGCCGCATCAAGGTTCTCAACGGCGTCACCACCGCCGAGGAAGTCGTGAAGGTGGCGCAGGTGGAAGGTCTGGTGGTAGACCAGCAGTAACCGGATTCCCGACGACGGTCTTCCGGTTGACATCGCGCTGAGGCGCATGATCAACCGGGGACTTCAAGCCGGGGATCGAGACTTGGAAGTTACAAGAAGCGACTATGTCCACGATTCAAATTGACCGTCTTCTGGAGACTTGCGTTCGCCGCGGCGCATCCGACCTGCATCTTGCGGTTGGCCGGCCGCCCACACTGCGACTGCACGGGCGCTTACGCGAACTGCAGACCAAGGTGCTGGAGCCGGAAGACACCGTCGCGTTGATGAAGGCGATCACTCCCGAGCGAATCCAGCAGGAGTACGAGGAGGAGGGTTCCGGCGACTTCGGTTTCGCCTACGGCGAGGAGGCCCGCTTCCGCGTGGCTATCTTCAAGCAGAAGGGATGCTGCTCGCTGGTTCTGCGACGAATTCCCAACAAGATCATGACCTTCGAGCAGATCGGCCTGCCCAAGATGGCCGAGCAGATCTGCCGACGTCCGCGCGGCATCTTCCTGGTGACCGGTCCGACAGGCTCGGGCAAGACCACCACGCTGGCGTGCATGATCAACTGGATCAACGAGAACTACGATCGGCACATCATCACGATGGAAGACCCGATCGAATACTACCACAAGCACAAGAAGTCGATCGTGGTGCAGCGTGAGATCGGCGTGGACGTGCCGAACTTCGCCGAGGCCCTGCGTCGTGCGTTGCGACAGGACCCGGACGTTATCCTGGTCGGCGAGATGCGCGACCTGGCGACGATCGCGGCCGCCATCACCGCCGCGGAAACCGGCCACCTGGTGTTTGGCACACTGCACACCTCCGGCGCCGCTTCCACCATCAACCGTATCATCGACGCCTTCCCCACCGACCAGCAGGAACAGGTGCGCGTGCAGCTCGCCAATAACCTGATCGCGGTGCTCTCGCAGTGCCTGTGCCCGCGAATCGACACCGACGGCATGATCGCCGGCTACGAGTTCATGTATGTCACGCCGGGTATCCAGAACCTGATCCGCGAGAACAAGAGCTTCCGTATCGACTCAGAAATCCAGACCGGCAAGCGTTACGGCATGCAGCTGCTGGACGACAACCTCTGGCAGCACTTCCTCGCCGGGCGCATCAGCGCGGAAGAGGCTATCGACAAGAGCAAGAACCCTGGCGCCATGGTCGACCGTATGCGTCGCCAGGGCATCGACGTGGAGTACGGCCAGGAGCAGTACCCCGAGGAGGGTGAAGGCGGTCAGCCGGCCGTCGCCGGTCCGCCCAAGCCTCCGGGGGCTCCGCAGAGCGAGGCGGAACGTCAGGCACAGATCCAGAAAAATCGTGAACGCATGATGGCCACCAGCAAGCGCGTCTAGCAGGACCTGCTGGATCGCTGCCGGTACCAACAAACGCTCAGCATGCGGCAAGAGACGAGGTAGAGATGTCACAAAGCGTATCGCATTCACAAGCAGCCCAGCAGCGTAGTTCCTCGCAGGCTCGGCCGGCGGCGGCCGGCGGATCCGCCAAGGGTCCCACCCCTGCGCCGACCTCGGGCCATGATCCCTACGGCGGCATGCCCATCGAACAGCTCCAGGGACGACAGCTTGGGCGTGTCCTTGTCAAGATGAACAAGGTCACCCGCGAACAGCTCGGCGAGGCCCTGAGCTTCCAGAAGTCCAAGGGCGGTGCGCTTGGTCGAATCCTCGTCGACCTCGGCTATATCAAGGAATCCGACCTGAATATCGCCCTGGCGGCCCAGCGCGGCATCGAGTATGTCGACCTGGAGGGAAAGACCATCCCCCAGGAAGCGATCGACGCCGTGCCTGCACAGATCGCCACCACCAACAAGGTCATCCCCATAGCCTTCGACAAGGCCTCGCGCAGCCTGACCATCGCGATGGCCAACCACGAGAGCTTCCGCGCCCTGGACGACCTGCAATCGCTCATGGGCTACAGGGTGAAGGCCTACATTGGCGACCCGAACGCGATCGACCGCCTCATCGCCCGCCACTACCAGGCGGAGGCGGAGAGCTTCTCGGACGTGATCAAGGATCTCACGGCCGACGACGCCCTGGCTGACCTGAAGAACCGTGGCGAGTCGATCGACCTCGACACGCTCAAAGATGCCGCCGACTCCAACCCCGTCCGCAAGCTGGTCAACCTCGTGCTGCTGCAGGCCATCCGCGACAAGGCATCGGACATTCACTTCGAGCCATTCGAGGATGAGTTCAAGATCCGCTACCGTATCGACGGCGTGCTTTACGACATGATGCCGCCGCCGGCCCACATCGGCCCGGCCATCTCCTCGCGTATCAAGGTTATGGCCAACCTCGATATCGCGGAGCGGCGACTGCCGCAGGACGGCCGTATCGAGCTGAGCGTGAACAACCAGCCGATCGATCTGCGTGTGAGCGTGCTGCCCACCATGTTCGGCGAAAGCGTCGTGATGCGTGTGCTCGACCGCTCCAACGTGCAGCTCGACCTGGACAAGATCGGGTTGCGCGATGACGACCTGGCGCTGGTGCGAGCCCTGATCCACAGGCCCAACGGCATCATCATCGTCACCGGCCCGACAGGTTCCGGTAAGACGACAACCCTCTACTCGGCTCTTCGTGAACTGAACGACCCCAGCAGCAAGCTGATCACCGCGGAAGACCCGGTCGAGTACGACATCGACGGCATCATCCAGTGCCAGGTGAAGCCGGAAATCGAACTGACGTTCGCCCGCATCCTGCGATCGATGCTGCGTCAGGACCCGGACATCATCCTGGTGGGCGAAATCCGCGATAAGGAGACGGCCGAGATCGCCGTGCAGGCGTCACTGACCGGTCACCTGGTGTTCACAACCCTGCACACCAACGACGCCCCCAGCTCGATCGCCCGATTGCTGGACCTGGGCCTGGAGCCGTTCCTTGTGACGGCAACCGTCGAGGCGGTGATCGCCCAGCGTCTGGTGCGTCGCGTCTGCCAGCACTGCAAGACCGAGTACACGCCGACCGAGGAACAGCTCATGGAGCTGGAGCTTCGGCCGGAGGATGTAGTCGGCAAGAAGTTCTACTACGGCAAGGGCTGCGACCAGTGCAACAACACCGGCTACCGCGGCCGAATGGGTATCTACGAGATCATGGTGCTCGACGACGACCTGCGCGACATGATCGTGAAGCATGCCAGCACCCAGGTGCTGCGAGCCGAATCCCGCAAGCGCGGCATGCGCTCGTTGCGTCAATCCGGCCTGCTGGCGATCTACGATGGCATCACCACCATCGAGGAAGTCGTCCGCGAGACCATCATGGAAGAGTCGTGATGGAAACGACGAGCAAGGCTTACCAATCGGTCGCGATTTCCGCGGCCGATTTTTCATGCGCGCCACACAAAATGGGCGAAGCGCGACAGATGGCGCCGCTCCACTTCGCCCGAGTTGCCTGTCTTGTGCCGCGGAACATCGACGCGGGCGACATCTACCTTCGTGCCTCTATGCCTGCGTGCCTCTATCGAGTCACACGTTGCCGGCGCAGCAGCGACAGCGAAACCAGCCCCAGCAGCATCGTCGTGGTTGGCTCCGGGATCACGGCATTCAGGCCATCGGAGAAATCGGTGATCACCTCGCGCTGAATGAGCAGTTCATCGACATAGCCCTGGAAGTTGGCAACGTTCATGTACTCTGTCACCACCCCCTTCAGGCCGGTGGCGACGCTCCACTCACTCTGCTTCACGTTGTCAAAGTAGAAGCTGGCAGTCTCCGAAATGTTGTCATACACCAGCGCCACGTGATGCCACTGGCCATCGATCGCAGTGTGGATCCAGGCCTGGTTCTCCCTGGGTTTAGTGGCCACGCCATCCATGGCCAGGTACTGGTTGTTCCAGTCAGTGCGATAGCCCACGTATGCCTGCTTGTTGCGCCATCCCCCGTATGAGAAATGGAACAGGTAGTTGTCGTTCATCAGGGTGCCGGTCGCCTTCATCCACATGCTGATGGTGACCGGCTCGCTCCAGTCGATCGAGCCCATCGCGGACAGGACGGCAGCATATGCCACGCCATCCGAGGCCAGCGAACCGCCCGTTGGCGTCGCCAGCCAGGCTGAATCGCTTGTCCAGCTCCCCGATTCGGTAAGCGTTAGCGACGGATACCCGCCTACGGCATTGCCGGCCGTGGTGCCTTCATTCTCGTCAAAGCGATACAGGGCGATAGTGTTATCGTCCGGGATGTTTGGTGAAGTCCAGACTAACGCCTGCGCCGTGGATGAGATGCCGGCAAGCGCGGCGGCGAACAAGACATGCGTCCGCAACATCATGTGAGTGCCTCCTGAAATGCGATAGTTACCCACTCCAGGCAGTGCCGCAGGGAACCGGACCCGCCGTCGTTAACTTGCAATTTATAATCTACGCTCGGGATTTGGCAAGTTCAACAATTAACTGGGTCGATGTTGAACGAGGAAGAATCTATAAGGCTTTGTTACCTGCCCATCGCTCAGCTGATTTGAGGGCAGTGCGTCTGGCCAGGCATCGCCTCCCCTGCCCCACTTTTATCCAAAAACGAAAAAAGGCACGGCGTCGCTGCCATGCCTTCGCTTTCAGCGGAGAGGGCGGGATTCGAACCCGCGGTAAGGGTTTACCCCCTACATCGGTTTAGCAAACCGACGCCTTAAGCCGCTCGGCCACCTCTCCGTTAAGTGGGCAAAGTACGGGCAAAATGAGAAAAACGCAAGCGAACTGCCCACAACAATTCAAACATCAGGAAAGCCGGTCAGCCACCCTGCTCGTTTGTGGCAATTCTTCTACGCGCAGTTGTGGATTTGTGCCCACTTGGAGGTTTTGTACTGTCAACCAACAGATGAGGCTGTATACTGAGATTAGGTTGAAGGAGGGCGAGAGGTGACCAGCATGGATGCGAGGTCAAGCGCGGGTGAACCCCGTGTACTTATAAGCAGGGAAGCCCTGCTGAATAACGCCCGTGTGCTACGCCAGGCAGTCGGGCCAAAGGTTAGTGTTTGCGCTGTAATCAAGGCAGACGCCTACGGACATAGCGCACGAATCGTCGCGGATACACTCTGCAACTACATCCTCGACGAGTGGGGAACTCCTGCAGTAAACAGCCTCGCCGTCGCCACTATCGATGAAGCTCTGGCCCTTCCTGAGCCTTCCCTGCCGGTGATGGTCCTGCGCCCCGTGGAGAACTGCTTCCTGGGTCGACAGCGTCAGCAGATTGAGCTGGCCATCCGCAATGGCTGGATTCTCACCGTCTGTTCCGGGGCGGCGGCCGACGATATCGCCCGCATCGCCATGCAGATGAACGCTCGCGCCTACGTGCAGGTGATGGTCGATACCGGCATGAGCCGCTCGGGCGTGCCTGAGGGCCAGTTTGATGAACTGGCATCCCGGATCGAGCGTCAGGTGTCGCTGCGCCTGTTCGGCTTTGCCACCCACTTTGCCTGCTCGGAAGAAGAACAGGACCCCTTCACGCAGGAGCAACTGGATCGTTTCCTGGCCGCCACCGACCCGGCGACGGCGACACTCAAGGAGAAAGGGATTAACATCGTCCGGCATTGCGCCAATTCCGGTGCGGTGTTCTGTTGGCCGCAGACACACCTGGATTTGGTGCGTCCCGGGCTGGCGCTATACGGCATCGATCCGGGCGGCCGCTACGATCCGGGGCTGCCGCTACAGCCGGTGATGAAGTGGACGGCCAACATCCTGCTGATCCGCGATGTCCGACAGGGCACGGGGGTTGGCTACGGCCAGACATGGCATGCCCCCTACGACACCCGACTGGGCCTGGTTCCCGTTGGATATGCCGATGGCTACCTGCGCTCGCTGTCGAACAAGGTCGTGATGATGGTCCACGGCAAGCCCGCCCCTGTGGTTGGCCGGGTAAGCATGGACATGACCATGATCGACCTCAAGCACATCCCCGAGGCCATGCCCGGCGATGAGGTGACCATCATGGACGATATCCCGGACTCGCCGGCCAGCGTCTACGAACTGGCAAAGCAGGCCGACACGATCCCCTACGAGATACTGTGCGGCATCGGTGATCGCGTACATCGCATCGCCGTGGGCGAGCCGGTGCTGCAGGAAGTGGGCATTGAGGGAAGCGACCCGTCGTAAGCCTGTCGCTATTGTGTTTTCGCTGTTCCTGGATCTGATCCTTCAAGTTTGTCGTGGATCATCTTGCCTCCCGCAGGCAACCGCCCGCTCCACTTTTGGTGGAACTGCTCCACTTCGTCGCGCCGTGCCTTCATTCGATGATCACGCTATACCAGCTCCCGAAAATGGCCCGCTCCATTTGCCCCCATATGGCATCCCGATATAGTCCGCTGTTGTGGACGACACGCTTTTAGAAGAGCTTAATGAGCCGCAGATCCAGGCGGTTACGCAGGTTACAGGGCCGGTGCTGGTGATCGCCGGCGCGGGGTCGGGGAAAACGCGCGTGATCACCCGGCGGATCGCCTGGCTGATTGCCCAGGGAATCCCGCCCTGGCAGATCCTCGCCATCACCTTCACCAACAAGGCGGCTGGTGAGATGCGCTCGCGCGTGTCGCGCACGCTCGGGCACGGCTGGCGCGATTTCGGCCAGCTCATCCACGACGCCCCCACCATCTGCACCTTCCACTCGCTGTGCCTGCGCATCCTCAAGCACTACGCCCAGTCAGTGGGGCTGAAGCCCAACTTTTCCATCCTCGACGTCCACGATCAGCAGAAGCTGGTCAAGCAGGCCATCGAGGCGTGCGGCCTGAGCAGCTCGCAGTTCTCACCCTCGCAATCGCATGGACGAATATCCGCGGCCAAGAACAAGCTGATCACGCCCGAGCAGTTCGCGAAAACCGGGGGCTTCGTCGAGCAGAAGTTCGCCCCCGTCTACCGGAAGTACCAGGAACTGCTTTCGCAGAACAACGCGGTCGATTTCGACGATCTGCTGATGAAGACCGCTTTCGCCTTCCGCGAGCACCCGGAGATCCTCCAGGAGCTGCAGGAGCGCTTTGAGTACATCCTCATCGACGAGTACCAGGACACCAACCACGCCCAGTACATCATCGCCCATGCCCTGGCGATGAAGCACCGCAACATCTGCGTGGTGGGCGACCCAGACCAGTCGATCTACGCCTGGCGCGGGGCAGACATACGCAACATCCTCGAGTTCGAGCAGGATTACCCCGATGCGCTGGTGGTGCGGCTTGAGCAGAACTATCGCTCCTCAAAGCGCATCCTCGCCATCGCCTCGCAACTGATCGAGAAGAATACACAACGAAAGAAAAAGTCGCTCTGGACCGACAAGCCCGATGGCCCGCGAGCGAAGGTTATCGTGTGCGCTGACGAGCGCGATGAAGCGCAGCAGATCACCCAACAGCTTCGCGAACTCCACGACCGCCACCAGGTGAAGTGGAGCGACATGGCGATCTTCTATCGCATCAACGCCATGAGCCGCGTCATGGAGGATTCCCTGCGCCGCAGCGGCATCCCCTACGAGATCGCCCGTGGCGTGGAGTTTTACGGGCGAAAGGAAATCAAGGATGTGCTGGCGTACCTGCGGGTGATCGTCAATCCGCTGGATGAAGTGAGCCTGGAGCGCATCATCAATGTCCCCACCCGCGGTATCGGAGAAAAGGCGCTGCAGATCATGAAGCTGCACTGCATAACCGAGGGTTCATCGCTGTTTGAGGTGATGTGCTCGGCCGACCGCATCCTCGGGATCAGCAAGCGAGCGGCCAACTCCGCCGTAAACCTGGGCGCGCAATTCATGCGCTGGCGCAAGATGGCCGGCATCGAGCAGGGCAGCGATGTTTCCTTCACCGTGCAGGAGATCATCGAGACGGTGGTAAAGGAGAGCGGCCTGGAGGAACACTACGCCAAGGAATCTGACGTCGACATCGAAGGCGGCCCGCAGGCGAACATCAACGAACTCATAAACTCGGCGGCCGAGTTTGATGAAGAAAATCCGCAGGCCACCCTAGAGACCTACCTGCACCAGGTAAGCCTGGTGAGCGACGCCGACCATCGCGGGCGGGAGGGCGCCATCACGCTGATGACGCTGCACGCGGCAAAGGGGCTGGAATTCCCCGTGGTGGCGATGATCGGACTGGAGGAAAACATCCTGCCCCATGAGCGGGTGCGCGACAATCCCGAGCAACTGGAGGAGGAGCGACGCCTGTGCTTCGTGGGCATCACGCGGGCACAGGAACAGCTCATCATCAGTTGGGCGATGAACCGCTCATCGCGCGGTCTGCGCAACCGGCAAATGATGTCGCAGTTCCTGCGGGAGATGCCCGCCGAGCACTTGGAGATCGTGCGCAGCCCGGCGATTGGCGGCGACTGGGGATATAGCAGTGGAGACACCGAGATCGAGTCGGCCGAGCCGGCCATCCGCCGCGGCCAGCGCGTGCGCCATCCCGCCTTCGGTGAAGGTATGGTCGTGGATGTGAGCGCCACCGGTCAGCACACGCGCGTGCAGGTCGACTTCCGCCACGCCGGGCGGAAGACGCTGATCCTTGAGTATGCCCGGCTGACTGTGATTGGCTAGAGCCGCTCAGCTTCAAGTGGAGCGGCTTGTCCTCAATCGAACTGCTCTAATCCTCCGGTCGCGGCAGCTTCTGCTTTAGTTTCAGCACCGGCTCGAAGATGTCCCCGAGCTTCTCCACTCGCTTGAGCACATCGTCGCAGGTGAAGACAAGGCGATCAGAATCCTTCCTGCGATAGGCCGTCTCAAGTTCATCCCACGTCACCGGCGTGGAGACGGTTGGCCGCTCCCTTGCCCGCAGCGAGTAGGCGCACACGGTGGTCTTGTGATCGTCGTTCTGGCTCCAGTCGACAAAAATCCGGCCGTGTCGATGATCCTTGCGCATCTTGCTGGTGATGCGCTGCGGATCCTCCTTCTCCAGCATCTGCGCCATGGCGCGGGCCAGGTGCTTGGTCTCATCGAAAGTGACCCTGGTGTTCAGTGGGACGTAGAGGTGAAGCCCCTTGCCGCCGGATGTCTTGGGGCAGGACTCCAGGCCGAGGCTGTGGAGCATCTCGCGGAAGCGTCGGGCGACGGCGATACAGTCGATCAGGTTCATGCCGGGGCCGGGGTCGAGGTCGAACACCATCGTCGTCGGGCAGGAGACATCATCCTCCCGCGAGAGCAGCGTGTGCAGCTCAAGCGATGCGAGATTCGCCACCCATATGAGCGTGGGCAGATCCTCCACCAGGCAGTATTGGACGAATGGCCTCTTGCCGCCTGTAGAGGCGATCTTCGTGGTGCTCACCCACTCCGGCCGATGTGATGGGCACATCTTCTCGTAGAAGAACTCGGCGTCCACACCATCTGGATAGCGCTTGAGCGTGAGCGGCCGGCCACGCAGATGCGGCAGCAGGACATCGGCAATCCGCGCGTAATACTCGATCACCTGGCCCTTGGTGAAACCCTCCCTGGGGTACAGGACCTTGTCCAGATTGGAGAGCTTGAGCTGTCGGCCGGCAACCTCGATCGGCCCCTTGGGAGCTTCCGGGCGCAGTTTCAGCTCGCTATTCTTCTCGCCTCCCGGACGGGCCGACTTGCGCGTGCGCGTCTTGCTGGATCGCGGCATGGGAGCCTACTCCTTTGTGCTTTTCCGCTTGCTTCGCGTGCGGGATTTCTTGGACTGATCCGGGTCGGTCTTGCGCTCAGCGGTGCGCCCGCGACGCGGGGCGGACTTCTCCACCACCTTGACAGGCTCATGCGCGGCCGCCGCTCGGGCACGCGACAGGCTCGCCTGCAGCGCCTCCATAAGGTTGGTGGTTCTGCCGGCGGTTTCCGGCTCGGGTGCGGAGACTACCTCCTCGCCGGCCGCCTTGCGCTCAATCATCTCGCGCAGCGCCGTGGTGTAGTCATCCTCGTACTTGTCGGGGTTGAACTTGGCGGCCAGTTGCTCCACCAGTTGGCTGGCCATCTTCAGCTCGCGCTCATCTGACTTTACCTGCCGGGGAACCTCATCGAGGTCATCCAGGTCCACCACTTCATTGGCGAAGTACATTGTCGAGAGGATCAGCGCCCCCTTCTTTGGCCGCAGAGCGCACAGATTCTCCTTGTTCCGCAGGACAAACCGCGCAATACCCACCCGGCCGGCTTTCTCCATCGCATCCACGAGCAGGCGATATGGCTTAGTGCCGGTTTCCTGCGGTACTATGTAGTAGGGAGTGTTGAAGTAGATCGAGTCGATCTCGTCGATCTTCACGAAATCCTCGATCTCGATCGACTTGGTCTTCCTCGGCTGCACCGACTCCAGCTCTTCCTGCGATATGATCACGTATTGGTCGGGCGCGATCTCATATCCCTTCACGCGGTGCTCCGGGTGCACTTCCTTCCCGTCGGCCGCGCAGACCATCTTCTGCTTCAGCCGCGAGTGGTCCTCATCGTGGAGCATGTGGAAGCTGATGTTCTCCTGCCGCACGGCGGTGTACAGCTTTACCGGGATGGTGACCAGCCCGAAGGTGATTGAACCTGTCCATATCGCCCGGTTGGATGCCCTTGCCTTTGCCATATGCGCCCTCACGAAGGTCCAGTTCGTTCATCGACCACTTTGTGCGCCGGCTTGTCCAGGCGCAACCCCTTGAACGCTGCCTGCTGCAGCCCTGCGTCCGTCGGCCAGCGGCGATACTCGATCTCCGCCACCAGTTCCGGTCGGACGAATCGCGCCCCCTGCTTCCTCGGTTTGCCCGCGAACGGGTTCTGCTTCTGCTCCAGCGGCCGAAGCCTGCTGGTGAGCAGTGCATGGGTTTGGGAATCAAAGCCGGAGCCCACCGCGCCGACGTAGATCAGCTCGCGCGATCCCCTGTCGTAGTATCCGACCATGATGGCGCCGACGCGGCGCGTGTTGGTGCCCCCCTCGGGAACCCATCCGCCGATGACAAACTCCTGCCGCGATACCAGCTTCAACTTGAGCCAGGTGCGGGCACGTCGGCCAGGCTCGTAGACGCTGCTGTTGAGCTTGATGACCAGCCCCTCTAGCCTCTGTTCGCGGGCGGCGGCATAGGAAGCATCGATGTCACCCGGTCGGACTGGCGAAATCGCCCAAACATCGCTTTGCAGGCCGAGCTTCTCCAGCAGTTCGCGCCGCTGGAGATACGGCAGGCCCATGGTGGAAAAGCGATCAAGGTACAGCAGGTCGAAGATCATGTAGCAGATCGGGTTCTGCCGGCTCAGGCGGGTAATCTTATCGTAGCCCTCGACCAGCATCCGACGCTGTAGCAGGGGAAAACTGGGCTGACCGTGCTCATCAATTGCGATGATTTCACCATCCAGGATCACCTTGCGTCGGCCAAGCGCCCGGCCAAGCGGCTGAAGCTCCGGGTAGCGATGCTCGATGGGCAGGTCGTTGCGGCTGCGGATGCGCAGGGATGAGCCGTCCCAGTATGAGATGGCGCGCACGCCGTCCCATTTGAACTCGGCCGTCCACTGCTCCGGGTTCGGCGGCAGGCGATGCACCAGCGAGGCCAGCATCGGCTCGATGCCGGAGGGAAACGGGTCGGCCACTGGCCGCGCGCGGGATTTTACAGCACGAACTCCCATCAGGGACGTGCTTTACAGCAAATGGCACGCCATGCAGGGGAAAGGCCCCACACCTCGTCATGCCGCCGGATCCATCTCGGCTCGCATCGCGTTCACGGTGAAGCCGCCATAGGCCCGGCCGTCGATGCCATAGAGCCAGTCGGTTGACTTGAGCGCCTGGACACTGTGCGCGACCCACCTGGGCTTCATTCCGGCGGCATGGACCGCATGCGCCTGCCAAGCATGGCGCCGGCGATGCATATCAGAGATGCCATGCCGGGCTCAGGTACATATCCGGGCGACTGATAGCCCAGTCCAGCCACGCCCTCGGGAACGAAGTCACCGCCAGGCGGCGGACCCAGCAGGACGCTACCTTCCACGAACGGCAGGTTTGGCCAGGTGATCGACATGCCATCCTCCGACAGCACCGCCCCGAACTGGGGGTCGGTACTCTCCGGCCAGACGGAACGGTCCAGCGGAACGCCCGGCCGGGGAGTGATGTAGACCTCTTCAAAGCGTATGAGTTCCGGCGGCGGATCGTTCTTCGTCAGCCAGATCTTGTACCGCCCTTCACCGGTCAGATTGACGTGACTGATCAGCTCCTTGCCGATCGGGCCCAGGTCGCGGTCGATCTGCAAGCCCTGGTAGTAGGTGCTGCCGGTCAGGTAGTCGATGCGCAACTCCTTCACACCACCCCACGGCTGCACGATGTCGCCATGGAACGTGTCCACCGTCCCGCGCACATCATTCACGCGAATGTTCTGCAACTGCACGATCGAGTCATCGGCATCGATGGCCACGCCGTCATACTCGCCGGCCCCCTCTATCAGCACACCCTCG
>JAKORQ010000025.1 GCA_029777755.1 Planctomycetota bacterium | reverse complement strand
GGTTGACGTTGGCGAGAACACCCGGCTCTACGACGAAGCCTGGACCAACATCAAGGCCCAGTGATTGCTGCACATAAATAAGCAGGCTGATCCGCAGCGAGAGAAAACTGACCTCGTACGGTTCGCTGGTGCGCGTCTACAATCGCCGCATGGACTGGCGATCGCGCCGAGAACCTTTCCCGATCCTGATGGCCACGTCAGCGGTGGCGACGGCAGTCGTCGTGGTGGTATTGCTGATCTGGTTCATGGGGGCAAAGCTCGGCGAACTGTACGCGGAGGTCATTCGCTCGCAGCGGACACAGCTTCTCCTTTCCGACATCTACGCCGCCATCAGCGAGGCGGAGGCTGAGGAAAAGGGCTTCATACTCACCTGGGATCAGCGCTATCTTAACCTGTACTCGTCGGTACTGACGCGACTCAGTGCAAAGCTCGACCGTCTGAAAGCTGCCGCGGATGAGGGTGCTGTCGACAGGCAGGCCGCCAACGAGATCCGTGACCTGATCGAGTTGCGCGTGGAAGAGATCGAGCGCGCCTTCGAGACTCACCGCGTATCCGGCCGGGATGCGGCGATCTCAGCTATACAGGTGGATGCTCATGCACTGGAAAACATCCGCCGGGTCATCGTCCAGGCAAAGCAGGCCCAGGAGGACAGGACTGAGCGTCTGCTGGCCGCCAGTCGGCGGGCGAGGTCGCTGCGCAGCATGGTCGTGCTTGGAGGCGCGGCCATCGTCCTCATTTTCATAGGATGGGCGCACAAAAGGCTGGTTCGCGACATCAAGGAACGGGAGCGGGCGCGTGCTGAACTGGCCGAAAGCCAGCAGCGACTTGAGGGGATCGTCTCCTCGGCCATGGATGCGATTATCAGCGTCGATGAGAACCAGAACATCGTCCTCTTCAACGCGGCCGCCGAGCGAATCTTCGGCTATCGTGCCCAGGAGGTGATGGGCAAGCCGTTGGACATCCTCATCCCTGAGCGTTTTCGCGCGATACATCGGCAGCATGTCTATCACTTTGGCCAGACCGGCGAAACGACCCGCGCTATGGGCAAGGAGACTAACATGGATCTGTTTGCTCTCCGCTCAGACGGGACGGAGTTTCCAATAGATGCCTCGATCTCCCAGGTGGTGGTGGAGGGCAAGCGGCTCTACACCGCTATCCTGCGCGACATCACCAGCCGCAAGACATTTGAACAGGAACTGGTTGCCCTGCACGAGGAACTGGAGCGCCGAGTCGAGGAAAGAACGGCTGAGCTTGCTGCGGCCAACCGCGAACTGGAGGCCTTCGGCTACAGCGTCTCACACGACCTGCGGGCGCCGCTGCGCATGTGGCCGGCTTTGTTGAACTGCTGGAGAAGCACGCAGGACATACCCTGGACGAGAAGGGCAAGCGTTACCTCAAGACCATCCATGAGGCCAGCGGGCGGATGGGAAATCTCATTGATGACCTACTCACGCTATCGCGAATTGGCAGATCGTCAATCAACGAGACCGATGTGAGCATCCGTGAGCTGCTGGATGAATGTATTGCCCAGCTTTCTGACGAGGCGTCCGGCCGGCGGATTGACTGGAAAATCGGGGAACTTCCCGTGGTGCGTGGGGACCCGACCCTGCTGCACAATGTAGTGATGAACCTCGTGTCCAATGCGCTCAAGTACACGCGCACGCGCGACCCGGCCATCATCGAGGTTGGCTCGTACAAACAAGAAGACGAGGTCATCTGCTTTTTCCGCGACAACGGCGTAGGATTTGACATGCAGTTCGTGGACAAGCTCTTCGGGGTTTTCCAGAGGCTGCATCGAGCTGAGGAGTTCGAGGGGACAGGGATCGGCCTGGCCAGCGTCAGGCGGATCATCCAGAAACACGGGGGTAGAACCTGGGCGGAAGGCGCACTAAACCAGGGAGCCACGTTCTATTTCTCGCTACCAATTACAGGACAACAGCAACATGACGAGCGTCAGACGAATTCTCCTGGCCGAGGATGACCCCAACGATGTCGAGCTGACCATCGCAGCTCTCGACGACCATGGCATGGTAAATGGCGTGGACGTCGTGAGCGACGGCGCGGAGGCGCTGGACTACCTGTACTGTCGCGGGAAGTTCGCCGGGCGCAGCACCGGCCTGCCCGCGGTGGTGCTGCTGGACATCAAGATGCCAAAGGTTGATGGCGTCGAGGTGTTGCGGCAGATCAAGAATGATCCTGTCCTGCGCGTGATCCCGGTGGTGATGCTGACCTCTTCGCGCGAGGAGAAAGACCTGTTTGAGAGCTATCGCCTGGGGGCCAATGCGTTCGTCGTGAAACCCGTGGACTTCAGCGCATTCGTGGAGGCGGTCAAGCAGGTTGGCGCTTTCTGGGCAGTACTGAATGAGCCGCCTCCATCTTCATCCCAGGTGGACGTGCAAGTAGTGGACTCGTGATTTTGACCAGGGGATAGCGTAGATGAGCTCCGGGCCAGTTCGGATACTTCACCTGGAGGACGAGCCGCTGGATAGCGAACTCGCCGAGGAGACTCTCGTTGAAGGCGGAATTGCAGTTGAGCTCGACCGCGTCGAGACGATTCCGCAACTGATCGACGCTCTTGCGAAAAAGGAATATTCGCTGGTCATCTCCGATTACACCATACCCGGCACTGATCCACTGGAGGCCCTGCGCCTGGTTCGCGAGAAGAAGCCTGAGACACCCTTTATTTTCCTCTCCGGGACCATTGGCGAGGAGTTAGCGACAGAGGCACTGCGCCTGGGGGCATCAGACTATGTGCTGAAGCAGCGTATGGAGCAGCTCGCGCAGGTCGTTCGGCGAACGCTTGGCAAGGCGCAGGAGAGAGCCTTGCGCAAGCAGGCGGAGCTGTCACTGCGCCGCAGCGAGGAGCGCTTGCGGCTGTCGCAGGAGATCGCCGGCCTGGGAAGCTTTGAGTGGGACTTCAAGGCCGATCGCATCGAGTGGTCATCCCAGATGGAAGTGTTGCATGGCCTGAAGGCGGGCGCATTTCTCGGCACACTTGATGCGTGGATTGAACTGATCCACCCGGAGAATCGAACTGAGTTTCGCGATCTGCTTGAGAAAGCGCGCCGCGACGGGGAGATGCGCGGCGAATGGCGGATCGTCCGTACCGATGGTGAGGTTGCCTGGCTGCAGAGCCGCGCCCAGGTCTTCAGGGATGATGAGGGCAATCCTGCGCGGATGGTGGGAGCGTGTATCGACATTACCGAGCGCAAGCGCTGGGAGGAGGAGCTGCAGGTGGCGATGGAGGCTGCCGAGCGTTCCAAGCGTTCCGCAGAAGAGGCCACACGCGCCAAGGATCACTTTCTCGCGATACTCTCACACGAGCTGCGCACGCCGCTGACGGCCGTGATGCCCGCGCTCGATGCCCTTGAGCCGCTGCTCGATGCAGAAGGAGCGGAGTACCTGGAGATGGCCAGACGCAACATTCGCCTGGAGGTGCGCCTCATCGACGACCTGCTCGACATAACCCGCATCGTGCGGGGCAAGGTCGAGCTGGAGATGCAGAACGTCGACCTCTGCACCATCGTGCAGTGGGCGGCCGAGGTCTGCCAGCCGGAGATCAAGACCAATGGCCAGCATTTTGCCCTGCGGCTGGAGGATTGTCCGCATCCCGTTCGCGGGGATCCTTCCCGGCTGCAGCAAATCGTGTGGAACCTGATTCAGAATGCCGTGAAGTTCACCCCCCCGGGCGGCTGCATCGGGGTGTTAGCCCGCAAGGAGAACGGCAAGAGCATCGTTGAGGTGCACGACAGCGGCGTGGGTATGGAGCCGGAGGCGCTCAATCGCATCTTCAATGCCTTCGAGCAGGAGGCACGCTCCACTACGCGCCGCTTTGGTGGCCTGGGTTTGGGTCTGGCAATATCCAAGGCGCTGGTGGATCTGCACCACGGAACCTTGCGCGTGACCAGCAAGAAGAACGAGGGTTCGAGCTTCTACCTGGAGATGCCGCTGATCTCCGAGCAGGAGCAGTTGGCCACCGTTCGGCGCAAGCCGCGGCATTCACAGGAGGCTCAACTGAGCCTGAGGATACTGCTGGTTGAGGATCACAGTGACACCGCGCGGATCATCTCACTGGTGCTCCGGCGAGCCGGGCACCACGTGACCCATGCCCCGGACGTCAACACGGCGATCAACCTGGCCGCCAACAACGGGTTTGACCTGTTGCTGAGCGATCTAGGGCTGCCTGATGCAAGTGGCCTGGACCTGATGCGCCAACTGCGCGCGCAGGGGATTGAGATCCCGGGCATCGCCTTTTCCGGCTATGCGCAGGATGAGGATGTGCGCAAGAGCCATGCGGCTGGTTTCAGCGAACACCTCGCCAAGCCGGTCGATGCCCGCCGACTGCTTGCCATGATCGCCGATGTCTACCAGCGCTGGCCGGATGCCGTCGCTGACTCAAAAAGCGATGACTGACGGCTGTCTTGAGCTTGAGGACAAGCCGCTCCACTTGATGTTGATCAGCTTTGGGCCGGGAATGACAAAGGACGCGGTGTTCTGCCGTGTCCTTCGCTGTCGATCGCTTGGTTCGGTTGTGATCAGGCTCGGCTCAGGTACTCGCCGGTGTCGGTGCTGATGCGCACCACTTCGC
>JAKORQ010000270.1 GCA_029777755.1 Planctomycetota bacterium | reverse complement strand
TCGGGGGCGGCGTGGGGATCGCGGCAATCGATTTCGACGCCTCGGCCGTGCTGGCTGACGGGAGCAGGTACAAGCTGGATGCCGACAGCGCGGCCGTGTGCGTTCAGTTCATGGCCGGGCTGGATATCAAGGTGGTCGACCGCGTGCATGCGATCATCGGATACCGCATCTGGGTGCCGCTGGATGCGGATGTGGATGTGCGCAGCAATACCAGCGGAGCAACTTTCTCCACCAGCACCCGCGGGGATGACCTGGGCCTGCCGGCCGTCCAGAGCATTGAGGTCGGTCTGCGCATCGACCTATAGGGCACGCGGCGGGTGTAAATGATTCCACATATGCCCGGGGGCGTGCTTGAGGAAAAGGACAATGTGGTCAATAATAGAGGTTTCCAAGAGCTAGACCGAGCAAGGATTACTGATGCCGTGGATTGAGAACCGCTTCGAAGAAGGCCTGATCGTCACCAGCATGGATTACTTCATCAACTGGGGCAGATCGAACAGTCTCTGGCCTCTGAGCTTCGGATTGGCGTGCTGCGCCATCGAGATGATGGCGGTCGGCGGTGCCCGGTTTGACATTGCCCGGTTCGGCTCTGAGAAGTTCAGCGCCAGCCCCCGTCAGGCCGACCTGATGATCGTGGCCGGCACGGTAAACTACAAGATGGCGGAGCGCGTCAAGCGCCTCTATGACCAGATGCCTGACCCCAAATATGTCATCGCCATGGGCGCTTGCACGGTCGGCGGCGGCCCCTACTTCAAGTACGGTTACAACGTGGTCAAGGGTGTCGACCTGGTGGTGCCGGTGGACGTCTACGTCCCCGGGTGCCCCCCTCGCCCGGAAGCCCTGCTCGAAGGACTAATGCGGCTGCAGGACAAGATCCGCAAAACCTCCATCGCCCGAAAGACGGCATAGGCAAGTATCCAGACAAGCGATAGTCGCGAACAGCAGGCCGAGCTCCAGCCTGCTGTTCGTGTTTGTGCATCTGGTGGACGATCCCCCCTGCCGCAGAATGCATGAAGGGCAAGCCGATTGGGCTTGCCCTTCTCGTTTCATGACTATCTCGAGACAGGCTTACGCCTTCTGGATCGCAGTCTCGTTCTGGTACTCGTAGTAGGTGCGGATGTTGCGGGCGTAGTAGCCACCACCCTGCGCCTTGACCGCGTTGAGCACGACACCGATCTGCTGCGCCTTGATCTGGCGGAGGGTGTCGCGAACACGCTGCAGAGCACCGCGGCTGTTCTGCTGGGCACGCACCACCGTGACCACGCCATCGACGCGCGGGGCGAGGGCCACCGACTCAGAGACGAACAGCAGCGGGCCGGAGTCGAACACGATATGGTCGTAGTCATCCAGCACGTGGTCGATGAAGTCAATCAGGAGCTGCGACTCCAGCAGTTCGGTAGCGTTCGGCGGCTTGGGACCGCATGCCATCACCGACAGGTTCGGGATCGAGGTCTCCTTGACATACTGAGCGTATTCATCGGGAGCAGCCAGGGCGTTGGAGAAGCCCTTGTCATTGCCCACGCTGAACACCTGGTGCAACTGCGGACGACGGAAGTTGGCGTCGACCAGCAGGATGCGGCGGCCATTGAGGGCCAGGCCGGCGGCCAGGTTGCAGGCGATGGTGGTCTTGCCGTCCTCCGGGCCAGCACTGGTAACCAGTATGGCGCGGGTGGTATCCAGCGAAACCGAGTGCTGCAGTCGAGTACGGATCTGGCGAAGCTGCTCGGCGACGATCGAGTGCGGGGCCTCAAAGATGGCCAGCGGCAGACGCACGCCGGCGATCTGCGGGTCGTCCTCTTCATCGGGCACGATGCCCAGCATATTGAGCTGACCGATGCGGGCGATATCACGCGGACTCTTGACCGAGGTATCGAGCATCTCGCGGAGGAAGGCCAAGCCAAGGCTCAGGGCCAGTCCCAGCATCACCGACAGGGCCAGAGTGATCGGCAGCTTGGGGAAGCTGCGGGTATCCGGCACGTCAGGACGCTGCGACCAGAACACGCCGGCCTGGTCAGCGCGGGACTGATAGGCACGAATGTCTTCCAGTTCCTTACCGATCTTGGTGAGGGTGTCACGGACGGTCTTCTGCTCTTCCAGCAGGACCAGGTAGCTGTTCAGGTCAGCGGTGAGGGCGGCCAGGTCGGTCCTGACGCTCTCAAGCTGCTTGCTCATGCGCTCGACCGCCAGCTCCTCGATGGCCATGGCCGCCTTCAGGCGATCCAGATAGGCCGCACGATACTTCGAGGCCTGCTCGGCACGCAGATCGTCATACTTCTTCAGCAGCGCCTCGCGACGATCGTTGAGCTGCTTGACGACCGGATGGTCCGGGCCAAGCTTGGCCATCTCGGCAAGCTGCACGTCGATCATGTCGACGTTCTGGCGATAGCCATTGAGCATACCGTCGCGGGCGATCATCTCGTCGATCTCGGCCGGATCCTGCCCGGCCTCAAGCTGGGCGATGGCACGCTCGTAAGCAGTGCGGGCTGCCTCGAGGCGGCTCTCCTGCTCCACCAGCTGGGTGACGAGACGGCCGGCCTGCTGCTCGATGGCGACCAGGTGGCCGGGCACGCCCATGGCGTCAACCGCGAGCTTGCTGCCGCGCAGACGGAGCTGCTCATTCAGCTCGTTCAGGCGGATCTGGTTGATGTTGCGCATCTCGTTGAGCGCCTGGCTGCGGCGAAGCTCAACGTTGCGGCGGTTTTCACTCTGCTGTCGCAGGTGCTGATCGACCAGCTGCTCCACCATGACCTTCGCGTCGCGAGGGTCCTTATAGGAGGCGGAGACCATGATCAGCTTTGTGTCGACGATCGGTGTGATGGAGAGGCGGGAAAGAAGGTCTTCCTTCGCCAGGCGGACGTCGCCGTTGAGCTCCGCAAACCAGTTGGTGCTGCGAAGCTCGGTGCTGCGGGTGAGGACGTTGGACAGGAGCGAGTCATGCTTCAGGAGCTGAGCCTGGGTGCGCTGCTCCAGTTCGATGGCGTTTCGATCGAGCGGCCGACCACTGCCAGAGAGCAGCGGGTCGATGATCACCTGCGGCTGAACCTCAATAAGGCCGACAGCGGTGTATCGCGGATGGTATTTGGCCAACCAGAAGTAAGCGACAATGCCCAGCAGCAGGAATACCGCGACCGTACAGATGATCAGCATCATGTTGGCGCGAATCACGCGCCACACGTCAGCTCCCGACATCTGCGCCGCCATTGGCTGAACTGGTCCCTGTGGGATGCCCATCCCGGGCACCATCAAGGCCGAGGGACCGGTCGCCCTGGGCACTCTTACCGTTGTCGTTTGCGGCAACGTCGTCATACTAACTCCTCACACATCGTGTCTGCTGAAAAGTCAATCCGGTCAGTATCCCATAACCGAACGATTCAGCAAGATGGGCTAAACCTCTGTTTCCAACATTCGGATATCCTGTGACATCGCTCACGGGTTGGCGACATCTCCCTCTTCCTTTGACAGTGCGACCGCCCGGGCCATCGCCTGCTCGACCTTCGCCTTCATTTGCGGGTCGACGGGCTGCCTGCGCGCCTCGGCCTCGCTGATCAGCTGGTTGGCCTCGTTGAGCTGACGGATGGCCGAGTCAACGTACTTACCCTTCAGGTAAGCCTCGGCCAGATGGTAACGGGCCTCCAGGAACGAGCGGCGCTGCACCACTTCCTGCAGCAGCACGATGCCTTCCTGCACCTTGCCATTGTTAGCCAGGACCCACCCGTGGGTATCCATCACCAGCGGCTCGGTAAGCCCGCGCTTACGCATCACGTCGTAAGCACGCTGGCTGTACTCAAGTGCCTTGGCCGGCTGAGACGGCGATACATTATCTATGTACAAGCACGCCAGGTTGTTCAGGGTAAGCAGATCTTCCGGGTCGCGCTCGAGCAATTTGTTGTATACATCGATCGCCTTCTCGGCCAGCGGAGGCTGGGCGGAAAGGTAGACCGCACCGGCCACCTGCAGCGCCCTGTGCTGATCCTCCTGGGAAAGCTGATCGATCTGGGAGAGCGCCTGGTCAACCATCTTGACCGCGTTGTGCCAATCACGTTCCGATTGGTACAGCCATGCCGCAAACATCACCCAGCGAGGGTCGCGCTTGGCACGATCCAGGACATCGGGCATGACCTTCGCCACGCCCAATTCCTGGGCTATGCGCTGCATAATCATCAGCGGCGCGTTGGGGTCATCCCCCTTGTCGGCCAGAACAATCGCCTGCTCCCATTCGTTCAGGGCGTCATCCTTGCGGCCAAGGCGCGACTTGGCGGTAGCGCGAAGGTCACGCACCCACCAGACATTGGGCGCCTGCTCCAGCAACTGCTCCGATTCCTTCAGCAGGTGATCATACTGCTGCAGGTCCAGCAGCATAACCATGTAATCGCGGATCAGCACCGGGTTGCCGTTGGACATGGAGATCGCGCGACGCATCTCGGTGATGGCAACGCCGGCATCGCGGCGAAGCTGTGCCACCCGGGCCGCCCGGACGGTCAGTTCCAGGTCACCACCACCGGCCGCACGCACCTGGTCGATAAGCTGGCGGGCATCCTCCAGCCGCGGAGGCGTGGAATCTAGGTACAGGTCCATCAGTCGCGACCAGACTGTCTGATTGCGCGGCGCGATGCTGGAGGCAACCTCCAGTTCGCGGATGGCGCTGTCGCGATCACGCCGTCTGAGGTAAGCCTCCGAGGCGGTCAGGCGCAGCTCGACGTTGGTGGGAGCCTGCTGGATCGCCACCTTCAGGTCGACGATCGCACCGGAGACGTCCGGCTGCTCTTCACGCAGCTTCACCAGCGCACGCTGATGCAGAGCGATCGGGTTGTTCGGCTTGAGCATCAGCGACTTGTCGGCAAAAGCGCGAGCAGCAGCCAGGTCGTTCTCCTGCAGCGCGATATAAGCCTGGGCATTCACCAGGCCGAAGTCCTCGCCACGGGTCTTGAGTGCCTGCTGGATCATGCTCTTGGCCTCGGCAATCTTGCCGGTGTTGAGCATGATCTCCAGCTTCTGCATCAGGACCGCATCCTGGTCAGGAGCTGAACCGAGCGTCTTGAGGGCGTCATCCGGCCGGCCGGCGGTCAACTGGATGCCGGCGAGCCGCTTCCACAGGCCCATGTCGGCGGAGTTCTGCTCCAGGGCCTTGCGGATGGTCATTTCCGCATGGTTGAACTCGCCGCCGCGGAGGTAGTAATCGGCGAGCATGATCACCGACTCGGAGCTGTAGTTGGTCTTGCTGGCGTGCGCCTGCAATACCTTCTCGGCCGCCGGGCGATCGTTGAGGAAGACGCAGGCATCAGCGTAGCGACCCGCGAAGTCGGGATTCTCCGGCCAGCGCTCAAACGCCTTGGCGAAATGGTCGCGCAGCTTGGTGGCCCACTTGCGGACTTCATCGTCGCCGCGCGAGGCCTTGCGCTGCAGGATGCGCTCATAGGCACGTCCCAGCGTCAGCCAGGCCTCGGGCTGTTCCTGCCGCTTGGCGGCTTCCTCTTCCAGCAGGCCGATAACACGCTCCGGCCGACCGAAGTTCAGCTCGTGCTCGATCTCCATGTTGCGAAGCAGGAGATTCGAGGGCATGCGCTTGCGGGCATCGGCGATGTATCGGCCGGCGTCGTCATAGCGGCGAAGCAGGTAGCAGGTCTGCACCAGGCCACGATAGGCCTCCAGGTTCATCGCCTGCTTCTCCAGCACGCGCAGGTAGGCTTCGCGGGCCTCATCATACTTGCGTGCCGACTGTAGGCCCTGAGCCAGCGCCAGCCAGCTCTGGGCAAACTCCGGCAGGCGGGCGGTAAGCTGCCGGGCCGTCTCCACGGCCTCCTCGACCTCGTTCTTCGCCATCTGCAGGCGGAACTGGTACAGCAGGCCGTTGGCGCGATCGTGGTTGGCCGCCGTCAGCTTGTCCATGTACTGCTGGAGCTTGTCCCACTCCTTGGTGCGGGCGTAATGCTGGAAGAGCTGGTCCCACACCTCCGGCGAATCCGGCTTGATCTCCTCGGCCCGCTTCAGGTGCGTGTGCGCCTCCTCGAGCTGGCCACGGGCCTCGGCCAGGCGAGCCTTTGCCAGTTCGCGCGTGAACTCATCCTTGATTTGCTCGACGTTCTCCTCAAGCACCTCGACGAGTTGCTCGCCGCTGCCGTCGAGCTGCGCCTTCATCAGCTTGAGCGAGCGGCTCTCGGGATTGGCCGCCAGCGAGTCCTCGATGATCTTCCTGGCGTCTTCTGACTTGTTCTCACGTAGCAGCGACTGGATGGCGATCTGCGCTGCCTCCTCATCGCCAGGGGTCTCAAGCAGCAGTTCGTTGGCGATGCGGTGAGACACGGTCACCTGGCCGGCTTCCATGGCGGCGCGAGCCTTGGCGATCTTCTCGGCGCGAGTGCCCTCGGGTAGCTTGTCGAGAAGCTCGCTGGTCTTGACCGAGTCCGGCTCGCCCCGGGCGGCCGACAACAGCAGCGCCGTCACCTGGGGATCATCCGGGGCGACCTGCTCGAGATAACGGAGGTGAGGGATGGCCGCCTCGCGGCTTCCCTCGGCCAGCAGCACCCGGCACAACAGGATGCGGGCCGGGTTGAACATCTCGTACTTGCGCACGATCTCCTCAAGGATCGTGCGGGCTTCGCCGGTCTGCTGGGCCGCGATATACACGCGGGCCAGCTGGTACATCATGTCGTCGTCCTGCGGCCGCCCAAGCTGGGCCAGCATGGCGGCGGCGCGGTTGTAGGTCTGGATGGCGTCGACGAACTGGTTCTGCGCCTGGAACAGGCGTCCCTTGAGGCGCAGATACTCAGGCGACTCGCCCTGCCGGTTGTAGATCTCGGTCAGGTGCTGGTTGATCTTCTGGAGAAGCTGTTCCTTCTGGGCGTCATCCTTGGAAGCGGCGAGAGCGTCGATGCGCAGCCCGGCCAGCACCAGTTGCGTCCGGATCTCCATGTCGGCACGCAGGCGAACGCGGGCACCGATCAACGTGGCATCGTTATTGACATTCTCCTCCAGCAGCGAGATCGCTTCATCGCGCCGGTTGGGGTCAGTTGCCAGGAGCTGGGCATAGGCGATGCGGATGCTGCGGTCATCGGGATATTTCCCGAGCATCTCACGGTAGATCTTGTCGGCATCCTCGATTCGCTGTTCCTGGTGCGCCAGCAGAGCGGCCGCCATGTTCACTTCCAGGAACGCCGACTCATCCTTCTTCACCAGTTCCTGTGCACGGGTGATGGACGCAGCGCCAACGTTACGGAACTGCCGGAACTTCTCGGGATCGCGACGATACAGCGCCGCGATCTCCATCATGATCTGGCCATGGCGCAGATGGGCGCGAGGATTCTCAGGGTTGGCGGCGATGGCTTCCTGCATCGCCGCTTCCGCGTTGATGATCTCCTTGTTGGCTCTTTCCCTGAAATCGCGGGCAAAGAACTCCTTTGCCTGCTTCACCTTCGCCCGGGCGTACATGAAGGGAACCTCAAGGTTCTGCGGATCCCTCTGCTGCAGGTCTGCCATCTCCTTCAGGCTTGCCTCGATCTCCTGGTCGGAGGTTTCCACGCCCGACAGCCAGCTCTGGATAAGGGCAATGTGCAGGCTGGACTTGGCCCGGCTGTCGTTAGGGTCAATGTGAAGGATGCGCGAGCAGACGTCGCGGATGCGGCCAAAGGTGTGAGGATTCGGATAGAGCTGGGCATCTTCCAGGTAGCTGTCCAACAGTCGCTGCATGGCCGGCAGATAGCTCGGGTCGGCCTCCAGCGCCAGCGTCCAGTAGCTCTTGTCCTTGTCGACGAGCGTAGGGTCGCTCCTGGTGAGCTGGCGGACCACGTCACCAAGCTTCAGGTAGATCTCGGGGTTGCGGCGATCCAGGCTGATGGCGAGCTTGTATTCCTCGGCGGCGTCGGCCAGGCGGCCCTCACGCTCGTAGAGCTCCGCCATCTGGATGTGCTTCTGCGCTGTGCCACGGAACAGATATCGTCCGCCGACGATGAGAACGAGCAGGCCGCCGACGACGATTATCGTCATCACCACCAGGAACTTCGTATTCAGTTTTCGTTGCATGAACTGGATCCTCTAGATGGCGAGGCAACCGCCATCATCTCGCACTCTCAGACAGCGGAGGCACAAATCTTGATCAGGATACTGGTTTAGCAGGCGGCCGGTCATGTAGTGCTTTCGGCTGCCTGGGTAGCTGGAACTGCCTGCGCCGGCGCCGCCGCGGGCTCCGACGCCGCCTCCGATGCCGGCAGGCATTTGCGGATTTCCGGCAGGGCCTGCTGCAGGAAATCCTGCATCACCCTGGCGGCATCCTCGCGATTCTTCATCATCGTCATCAACTCGATCTTCGAGTAATACACATCCGAGCGGAACAGGTTCTGCAGGCTTCTGCGAACGGCAAGCGGACTGGACTCCATCTCGCCGTTGACCTGGAACAGGTAAGCCACATTCTTGCTCACGCGGCTTGTGAACCCGGTCGCATCCTCGAAGTTGATGAAGCGTACACGAACCTTCTCAGATTCACTTATCTTCCAGTCGCGCTCCTCGTACTCGGTCGGGGCGTACCCGTCGGCAATGTAGCAGCGATCCGGCACGTGGGCCACGGTGTCGACCATGCCGGTGTAGTAGGTCACACCCATGTGGATGACCGCCTGCGGCTTGCGCTGCTCGATGATGGCAAGCATGCGTTTGCGCTCCAGGTTCGGCCGGGACATCATCTCCTCGATTTCGGTCTCACCCACCAGGCGGGTGTCGACGTAATCGCGGAAGACATACATCTTCGTGCCCAGCGTGTGCTCGATATCCGCATCCAGCGGCTCGTCATCGGAGATCTGCCGCCAGTGACCCAGCTCACGCGGGATCTCCAGCAGGTCTCGCCGCAGCGGAACCGGCTCTTTGCGGAACTTGAGCTGCATGAACTGCGTTGCGGCCCCCATGCCGAAGGCCGTGACGATCAGGAATCCAAGTGCTATCAGGAATGGCTTGCTGGTAAAGGCGCGGCGGATTGCGACCAGCCAAAGTTCGATCGGTGACAGCCGGCTGTTCTGGTTCTCGTGATCCATTATTTCGTCCCCTCCGCTGCGGAATCACTGGAATCCTGGGGTTCATTCTGCTGCGTGCCCTGTTGCGCCATCAACATGGCATGCTGCTGATCGAGCTTCTTCTTGGACCTTCGGATAGTGGCATGGCTGCGCTGCGGCGGCACGACCAGCGGCGTACCGGCGGCGGCAGCGGCAGCTTCCAGCTTGGCGGCGGCCTCAGCAACGGCGGCCCCGCCGTCATCGGCCACCGGCACAACTTCCACGAATATCTTGTCGAGTATCCAGCCGACCAGCAGCAGCAGGAAGAATGCCGGGATCAGCATCACCATGCCCGCGAACTGGTGGGCAAATCCCTGCGACCACTCGCGGCTCCAGTAGTGGTCGAGAAGCCCCTGGCCGCTCACGCGCATCACGTTACAAAAGATGGCGATCGGCACGGCAGAGAGGGTGACGATCACCTTCTGCCACATCGGACGGGCCGACAGGAACGCCATCGCCGCACCGATGGTGATGAACGTCATCAGTGATCGCAGCCCGGCACAGGCCTCCGCGACGTTGAGCGTGCGAAGCTCGGCGTTCTGGCCTTCCATGAAGATCTTGGTACCGCTGAAGAACGCATTAACCCCGGAGATCTGCAGCACAAACACCGCAACCTTCGCGGCCAGCTCCTGCAGCGGCAAGGCAACCATGCTGTAGACCAGCGGCGGCCATGGCAACGCACAGGCGAGGAAGCAGATGGGAAACCACAGGAGCTTCATCATCCGCCAGCCCGCCAGGAACGCCGTCACGCCAAATAGCGTGACCAGCATCCCGGTGTCCTTGAGGAAGTCGTTCTGGCCGGGCCAGATACCGTAGCCAAACAGCAGGATCCCGATCGGAATGATCGGCAGCGCCGACCATGAGGTCTTGACCACGAGGCGCTGCAGGTCGCGCCGGTGGGCATAGATGTAGTAAATGCCGATGATGGGCACGCAGATAGCGTGGCTCCAGTTTGGATCGCCCGTGATGGGATTTGTCTTCAGCCAGAGTCGCCGAAGACATATCAGAAAGGCGATGATGAACAGCACCCCCAGAGTCACGACCTGGACCCACGCCGTGCGGGTCAGACCGTAGATGCGCTCTTCAGGTATCTGAGCTTCATCCGTCTCGTTACTGTACCCTAACGCGATTTCTGACATGCAACACGCCTGATTAGTACATAGCCCAAGAACGGTGACCGCCGCCTATTACTAAGAATGCGGCAGGCGGCTGAAAGTTGCGGACGATCGCCCCACTCCCTCGGCAATCGCCCCACTCCTATCAGTATACGTCTGAAATAACCGCTACGGCCCCAAATGGCAAACGGATCGGCATAGTGCCGATCCGTTATTTATGCCACTGTAGCTCGTCTTACCTTCGCAGCGTTAGAACTCCCAGCTGTCGAAGAACAGGCGGTCCTCAGGGTCACCCCAGTTACGGTCATACAGGAAGCCGAAGCCGTAGGTGAAGCGGAAGCCGCCACGCAGCGAGGCCACAAACGGGGCCCACCAGCTCGTGCCCACCTGCACCACGTCGTTGGGACGCAGGAATATGTCAGGCTGCTCACCGGCGAACACCTTGTCCAGGTCCACCTTGACGAAGATTTCGCTGTCGTCGCTCACGCGGCGGATGACTTCTGTCTGCGTGGGAACGGCCAACTGGTCGAACATGCCGGCCGAAATCACCGCCTGCTTCAGGGTGATCTTGCGGGCCGTGAGGCTGTAAACACCAACGCGCTGAACGTGGCCGCCCATGTAGTACTCTCCTACCACCGGCAGCGGGACCATGATCAGGTCGTATGGCTTGATCACGATGTTGTAGCGCAGGTCACCATTTCGCAGGGCCTCGTAGGGAATGCGGATGATGCGGGTCTTGCCCTCGGCGACAGGATCCCTGAACTCAAACTTCTCCTGCGGCTGAGGCTCGACGGGCGGCAGGTCCACCGACGGCTCGGCGGCCACGACGGGCTCGTCGGCCGGGGCGGATTCCGTCACCTGCGGCTGATCCGCGGCTTCGACACCGGTCGCCGGCTGATCGACGGTCACCGGGGTGCCCTCGATGGTGATGATCTTCTGGTCTTCAGTGAGCCCTTCGGTGGTGGCTTCGCCGGCCGGGGCGGCCTGCGCCAGGATCACCTGCCTTGACTCAGCCTGGCTGCGCGGCGTGAGCACATCCTCGTCCTCGGGGGTATCCGGCGCATCGATAGTGGCCGGGCGGGTCTCAGCCTCGTCGCGGTCAAGCTGACGAATGACGTAGATGTTGTCGATCCCCTGGGCATTCACGTCGCGAGCGAGCACCAGGGCATCGAGCACGCGGAACTCTGAATTCAGGATCGCGTACTGCCCCGGGGCGGTCACCGCGCCGAGGATGCTGAAGGTGCGGGCGCGAGCCTCGACCACTGACACTGACACCTGGGCATTCTGGATCACCTGCGCCTGGCGGTAGGCGTTGGCTATTTCACGCTCAAGCTCGGCCTCGGTGAAGCCGGCGGCCTTGATCTGGCCGACCAAGGGCAGGCTGATCGTGCCGCTTTCGCTCACGCGGGGAGTACGGATGGTCTCAACGTTGGGCGCGACCAGGTCGGTGATGGCAACGCTGATCAGGTCATTGCGGCCGATCTTGTAATCGGTCGTATCGGGGTCCAGATCCTCAGGAGTGACGTCGGTTGCGTTGCGGAAACGGTCATCGGGAACGTCAACGGCGGGATCCAGGCTCGAGAGGATGGGAACCACCAGCGGTTGCTTATTGAAGCGGCCGACTGCGGTTGGATCGAGGAATCCTTTGTTGAAGTTGGCGCCGCTGCCGATGCCGCAACCCGTGAGCGTAGCGGCGGCCGCGGCCGCCAGAAGGCACATACCAAGCCTGCTCCCCGCAAAGGGAAGCCTTTTCTTGCTAGACAAGGCGAAGCTCCTTTCCCTCATTCCAGTCGCCAGCCTGACGAGGCCTCTGGTTTCTATCTGAGAGTCGCACAACAGACTCATATAATAGAGGTCAAGTTTACGCCGCCGAGGCCGTTTCACGCAACATGCTAGAAGAAAAAGACGTTAGATCGACACGGCCGAGCCTGGTGAGCGCTCGCAGTGTGATGCAGTGATGGTTTTGGCGCACCCGCGGTGCACTTGTCACTCTGGCAGGCAATCAGGGTCGGCTGTCGATTTGGCATTCGAGGAAAGTTGGCGCTCCCGCAGCGACGGAAAGACGCCTCTCTCGTAAGCCATTGGAAATACGCGGCTTACATCAGTACCAAGACCATTGGGCAGTTGGCACACTGGTTGCTCCGGAGATCTTATCTCGTCATTGCGACAAGCGAGCGCTGCCGCGATGACCTGACGAAGGGAGATTACAGATGGGCAAAATCGTTGGAATAGACCTTGGAACCACCAACAGCGTAGTGGCGATCATGGAAGCTGATCAGCCCAAGGTGCTGATCAACTCGCATGGCAGCCGACTCACTCCTTCGGTGGTGGCTTTTACCGACAAGGGCGAGATCCTCGTCGGCACCACCGCCAAGCACCAGCAGGTGACAAACCCGAAGAACACCATTTTCTCCATCAAGCGCTTCATGGGGCGCCGCCACAGCGAAGTCTCCCAGGAAGAGAAGATGGTCCCCTACGAGATCACCGGCGGCGCTGAGGAGATGGTCAAGGTCAAGGTTCGCGGCAAGGACTACACGCCCGAGCAGCTCTCGGCGATGATCCTGGCTGACCTGAAGAAGACCGCCGAGACCTACCTGGGCGAGAAGGTCACCGATGCGGTCATCACCGTGCCGGCTTACTTCAATGACGCACAGCGCAAAGCGACCAAGGACGCGGGCGAGATCGCCGGCCTGAAGGTGCTGCGCGTGCTGCCGGAGCCGACGGCGGCCGCACTGGCGTATGGCCTGGCGAAGAAGAAGAACGAGAAGATCTGCGTGTTCGACCTGGGCGGTGGTACCTTCGATGTCTCCATCCTCGACGTTGGTGATGGCGTGTTCGAGGTGCTGTCGATCAGCGGTGACACTCACCTGGGAGGCGATGACTTCGATGAGGTTCTTATCAATCACCTCGCCGACGAGTTCCAGCGCATGGAAGGAATCGACCTGCGCAAGGACCCGATGGCACTGCAGCGCCTGAAGG
>JAKORQ010000269.1 GCA_029777755.1 Planctomycetota bacterium | reverse complement strand
CCGCAGGATCAGGTCATCGACGCGGTAGCCGACACCCGGATGTCCAAACTGTCCGAAGTAGGCGAAATCCTTGCGAACCTGGGCATCGGTATAGCCAAGCACCACGCCAAGCTGCTTGGACGAGATCGTCCGCCTGCCCTTCTTCTGGTAAAGCTCGAGCTGGCGGAGGTAGTAGCTCAGCCGCCGGGCGGCCGGGTTGGGAATCATCTCTGGTCGTATCGGTTCGTTCGCCATCTGACTTCGAGAATACTCTGTCAAACCACCCGGACAACACCTGTCACCTGCTCAATTAGAGCATGGCCCGTGCGCCGGATAAAGAAAATGTGCGCACCTGATAATCCGCCATAAATTCCTAAAAGTAAAGCATTTGAGATAGCGCGATGCCCGGCGGCGCGTATCCGTCGCTGGTCTTGAGACATATCGTTATACAGGCGTCGGCCAGGCAAAACGGCTTTGCGATGTTGCAGCCATGGTGATCTGGCGTATTCTCCGTTGCCTTGGCCGATAGACGCGGGCCTGTGTGAGTGCCCGCATTGGAAGTAGACCGCTGAAAGGAAAGACTGTGGCCCACATTCGACCGTTTGCCGGCATTCGATATGCCCAAAAACTTGCCGACCATTTCTCGAACCTGATCGCGCCGCCATATGACGTGCTCGACGAGCGAGGCCGCTCCGAACTACAGGCGAAGCATTCGCGCAATATCGTCAACATCGACCTTCCCCACATGCCCCCCAAGGCCGCCGGCCCGGACGAGGTCTATCAGGCCGCCAATGCAACGCTTAAGGCCTGGATTGCCGAGGGGACACTAGCCCGCGATCCCCGCCCGGCGCTCTATCCCTACAGCCAAACCTACAAGCATGGCCAGCGCACCTTCCACCGCCGAGGCTTTATCGCACTGGTGCGCCTGTCCCCCTTCGGGGCCGGCGAAGTGGTTCCGCACGAGAAGACCTACAAGGGCCCCATCGAGGACCGCATGAAGCTGATGACCGAAACCGGCGTCCAGCTTTCGCCAATCTTCGGCCTGTTCTCTGATCCGCGCAACGAAGTGAACAACATCCTCTATCACAACCTCGGCCGGCCGGAACTCTCCGGCACGCTCGAGGGCGTGCAGAACGACCTCTGGCATATCACCGACCCGCAGGTGATCAACCAGGTAACCGACTTCATGGCCAGCAAGCCGATCTACATCGCCGACGGGCATCACCGTTACACAACGGCCCTCCAGTACCAAAGGATCATGGCCGAGAAGAACGGCGGATCGCTGCCCGACAACCATCCGGCCAACTACTGCATGTTCGTCTTGGTCGGGATGCAGGATCCGGGTCTGCTGATCCTCCCGACGCATCGGCTGATCGGCGGCTTGAAGAACTTCAACATCGATACTCTTAAGAGCCGACTGGGCGGCAATGCCACCGTGGAAGAGCTTCCCGACGGCAACCCTGAAAAGATCTACAGCGCGGTAGCCCACGCCCAGCCGCATACCTTTGGCATCTACGACGGCGCCCGCAAGAAAGGGTATCTACTCAAGCTCAGCAACACTGGCGTGCTCGCTGACCTTGAGCCTGGCCAGAGCCAGGCCTGGCGCGAACTGGATGTAGCTATCCTGCAGCGCTACCTCATCGATGAGGTGATCAAGCCGTCCTTCTGCCCTGAGGGCGAACCCACGCGTGGCTACACGGCCGACGCTGCCAGCATCGCTTCTTCGGTGGATGGCTCGGCGTACCAGATCGCCCTGCTGCTCCAGGCTACTCCGCTGCATGCTCTGGAGCAGCTTGGCCGCCACAATGAAGTGATGCCGCAGAAAAGCACCTATTTCTTCCCCAAGCTGGCCACCGGAATGGTGATGAATCCGCTGGCTTAGCGATTTGTTGAGGAAATATCGAGTGCAAACTGACAATGATCGAAAAATGAACTCGGACCAGTTCTTCGTCCACAAGCTCTCCAATGGCATGACGCTGCTGTGCGAGCGCATGCCGGGAATGCAGTCCGCGGCCATGACCATCCTGCTGCGTTGCGGGTCGGAATCAGATCCCGAGGGCAAGAGCGGCATGGGCACCATCCTCTCCGACCTGATCCTTCGCGGCGCGGGAGCACGCAATAACCGACAGCTGACTGACTACCTGGATTCGCTGGGGTTGCAGCGCTCCAGCTCGGTATCGGTGCATCACCTGCGCCTGGCATGCGTGGGGATGGCCAATTATGTGCTGACGGCCATACCGACCTATGCCGACATCGTACGGCGGGCGCATCTGCCGGAGTCCGGCTTTGCGGCCGCCCGCGAGCTGGCCCTGCAGGCGCTGGACTCGGTAGAGGATGGGCCGCGGCAGAAGCTGCTGATCCGCCTCAAGGAGATCTACCTGCCCTACCCGCAGAACCGCAACAGCATGGGGGAGAGGCGGGAGCTGCAGTCGATCACACTGGAGGAAGCGAAGGCGGAGTATGGCCGCCGCTTCACCCCGGAGGATGCGATCATCGCCATCGCCGGGAACATTGACTTCGATGTCGTTCGCAATGCCGTCGAGGGCGCATTTGCCGATTGGCAGGCGCCGGCCGTCTCGCCGCTCGAGCAACGGGCCCCGACGACCCACATCTTCCACGAGCAGCAGAACAGCGAACAGACGCACATCGGCCTGGCGTGGGACTCGGTGGATGAGAACGATCCCAACTACTATGCGATGCGGCTTGCCATGGAGGCATTGGGGGGCGGCATGAGCTCGCGACTGTTCACGGAGGTTCGCGAGAAACGCGGGCTGTGTTACAGCGTCTGGGCCGGCTACTCCAGCCTCAAGGGCAAAGGCTCGATCCTCGGCTATGCCGGGACATCCAACGACCGCGCCCAAGCTACGCTCGACTGCTTCCTGAACGAACTGGAACGCCTCGGCGAGGGTATTAGCGCAGATGAACTGGAGCGAGCCAAGACCGGGCTGAAGGCCAGCACCATCATGCAGGGCGAATCCACCTCAGCAAGATCGGGCGCGATCGCGTACGACTACTTCATGCGTGGCAGGATCCGCACCCTTGATGAGATCAAGGCTGCCATCGACTCGGTCACGCTCGATCAGGTGAACAGTTTTCTCGCGGCCAACCGTCCCGGCAATTACACCATAGTTACTGTCGGCCCCCGGCCGCTGGAGATCAGGACGGCTTAAGGTGTTCTAATGTCCCTGGGTGCTCGATTTGATGTTGAACGGCTTGCCTCGGCACTGCGTCCGTTCCGTCTTCACTATTTCCTGCAGTTGCCATCCACCAACGACAAGGCCATCGAGATGCGCCGTGAGGGGAT
>JAKORQ010000268.1 GCA_029777755.1 Planctomycetota bacterium | reverse complement strand
GTCGCCCAGGTAGTGGGAGAAGGCCACGAAGTTCATGTTGACCGCCAGCAGCATCAGCTCAATGGCCATCAGCAGCACGATCAGGTTTCTGCGGTTCAGGAAGATGCCGACGACGGCCATGGCAAACAGCATGGCCCCCAGCGTCAGGAAATGGCCGAGTGTCAGTGTCATGCTTGCTTCTCCTCCACCGCCGGCGCGGGCGCCACCGCGGCGGCCACCTTCACCAGCGCAACACGGTCCGCGGCGCGCACGCGCACCTGCTCGGACGGATCCACCGTCTTCGTATCCTTGCGCTGGCGCAGGGTCAGCGCGATCGCGGCGATCATCGCCACCAGCAGGATCACCGCGGCGATTTCCACCGGGTACAGGTACTCGGTATACAGCAGGGTGCCCAGCGCCTTCACGTTGCTGAACGGCACCACCTGCCCTGCACTGTCGATGACGGTCGCCACCGGCTTGGGCTCATCGATGGAGCCGAAGCCGCCGATCAGCACCAAACCCATCTCGAAAGCCACGATCGCAAAGATCACCGCGGCCATGGGGAAGTACTTCCAGAAGCTGCGGCGCAGCGCGTCGATGCGGATGTCCAGCATCATCACCACGAACAGGAACAGCACCATCACCGCTCCCAGGTAGACCATCACCAGCACGATGGCCAGGAATTCGGCCTTCAGGATCAGCCAGATGCCGGCTGCCTGCGAGAAGGCCAGGATCAGATGCAGCACGGCATGCACGGGGTTCTGCGCCGTGATGACCCGGAATGCCGCGTACAGCAGCACGACCGAGAACAGATAGAAAAAACCAGTTGTAACGTCCATGTGGGGCTCTTTTCGATCCAGCTGCGCCGTTCAGCGGTACTTGGCATCCGCCGCCTTGGCCGCGGCGATTTCCTTCTCGTAGCGGTCACCCACCGCGAGCAGCATTTCCTTGGTGAAATACAGATCGCCGCGCTTCTCGCCGTGGTACTCCAGGATCTGGGTTTCCACGATGGAGTCGACCGGGCAGCTTTCCTCGCAGAAGCCGCAGAAAATGCACTTGGTCAGGTCGATGTCGTAGCGCGTGGTGCGGCGGCTGCCGTCTTCGCGCACATCGGACTCGATGGTGATCGCCATGGCGGGGCATACGGCCTCGCACAGCTTGCAGGCGATGCAGCGCTCTTCGCCATTGTCATAGCGGCGCAGCGCATGCAGGCCGCGAAAACGGGGCGACAGCGGCGTCTTCTCTTCCGGGAACTGCACGGTGACCTTGCGCGCGAATGCGTAGCGGCCGGTCAGCGCCATACCCTTGAAGAGCTCCCACAGCATGAAGCTCTTGATGAAATCCTTTACCGAAAAGGCACGAGCAGCAGCAACAGTCATGGTATTTGTCCTCCCGCTTACTTCCAGATATTCCATGGCGACAGCAGCCAGCCGCCCACCAGGATCAACCACACAAGGGTCACGGGGATGAAGATCTTCCAGCCCAGGCGCATGATCTGGTCATAGCG
>JAKORQ010000267.1 GCA_029777755.1 Planctomycetota bacterium | reverse complement strand
CTCGGCCACCATCTCCTCCAGGTTGCGGTTGGTGGCGCTAATCAGGCGCACATCCACGCGGATCGGGTCGTTGGCGCCCAGGCGCACCACCTCGCCATTCTCCAGTACGCGCAGCAACTTGGCCTGCATGGCGGCCGGCATGTCGCCGATCTCATCCAGGAACAGCGTGCCGCCGTCGGCATGCTCGAAACGGCCGGCGCGGTCGGCGTGGGCGCCGGTGAATGCGCCTTTCACGTGGCCGAACAGCTCATCCTCCAGGATCGACTCCGACAGCCCGGCGCAGTTGAGCGTGACCATGCGGTTCTTGCGTCGGCGGGAGTTGTTATGGATCGAGCGGGCGATCAACTCCTTGCCCGTGCCGCTTTCGCCGAGGATGAGCACGGGGATGTCGCTGGCGGCCACCTGGCGGGCCATGGTGACGATCGCCTTCATGGAGGCCGAGGTGCCGATGATGCCGCCGAAGCCGGCCTGCTCATCGATCTGCGCCTGAAGCGCCTGATTCTGCTTCTGGAGGGCGGCTTTTTCGGACGCCCGGTTCACCTGGGCGCGGAAATAATCCAGGTCGAGCGGCTTCTCGATGTAGTCGTAGGCTCCCTCCGAGAGGGCGGCCTTGCAGGTAGGCACATCCGCATGGGCGGTCACCAGTATCACAGGCGGCGAAGGGTTGAGCTTGAGGGCATTGCGCAGCACGTCCAGCCCCTCGGTGCGCCCTTCCATCATCAGGTCGGTGACGATGACGTCATACGTCTTTTTGCCCATCCGCTCCTCGGCCTGGGCGAGGTTGAAGCTCAGTTCACAGCGATGCCCAAGGCGCTGAAGTGCCTCGGACATGACCTGCGCATGATCCTGCTCATCGTCGACAATGAGGATGTTAGCCTTGGTAACTTCAGAGTCGGCCATGGCCTGAATTGGTAACACAGAAGCGTCGCAAGGTAAACAACGGCGGCCACTCCCGCAGGGCGCCAGCCAGCGCCCTGCAGGAAACTGCCCTGATCAGCTTGCCCTGAAGTGGGCGGCCAGCCCGCCGGCGGGGGCAAGGTCGGCCAGGAGCACGCCATCGGCGGAGGCCCCAATCTCGCGGATCATGATGGAGGTGGGATCCTGCGCGGCGTTGTAGCCGTCGCAGTACATGGTGCACTGGTAGCTGCCATCGCCGAGGAACGAGAGCGGTATGGTGAGCTGCCGCTCCTGCGAGTTGGTCATAGCGCCCAGGAACCAGTCGCGGCCTTTGCGGCGGGCGATCACGATGAACTGGCCGATCTCCCCGGCGATCACGCGCGTCTCATCCCAGGCACTGGGCACGACCTTGAGCCAATCGCTGCCGCGCTGGTTGCGGATGGCGTCGGGGTAGTCGCTGACCATCTGCAGCCCGCTCTGGTAGACGACATACATCGCCAGGTTGTTGGCGCGGGTGCCGATCGCCATCGGGGCGGTGTGGCGCGGGACGAATCGATCGGCTGTGACATTGCCAAACGCCCCGGGGGTGTAATCCATCGGGCCGGCCAGCATGCGTGTGAAGGGGATCGTCACATTGTGCTCGGGCGTGATTCGCCGCGACCACTTGTTGTACTCGGCCCCCATGATTCCCTCGTGGGTCATGAGGTTGGGCCAGGTGCGCTCGACGCCGGTGGGCTTGAAGATACCGTGGAGGTCGACCAGCAGTTTGTACCTGGCGGCAGTAGTGACGACCTTTTGCGCCCAGCGGACCATGTCCTGGTCGTCGCGGTCGAAGAAGTCAACCTTAACGCCCTTGATGTTCAGCGAGGCGTAGTAGGCAAAGGCCTTCTCCAGGCAGCTTGCCAGGTCGGCCTGGTGTACCCAGACCATGATGTCCACGCCCTTGTCGTTGGCGTACTTCACCAGCATAGGCAGGTCGATCCCGGGGCAGGACCTGGTGGGATCGGCGTCGGGACTTTGGCTCTGGCCGTACCATCCGCCGTCGATCAGCATGTACTCCAGGCCCATCTCGGCGGCGAAATCGATGTAGTCCTTCATCGTCTCGTTGTTCATGCCCGGCCGCTGAACCTTGCCGGATGGGGCGTGTCCCGCCCACCAGTCCCAGGTTACCTTGCCAGGCCTGATCCAACTGACATCCTCGATGGCGCACGGGTCATTGAGGGAGTAGAGGATGTTCGACTCGATCAGTTTGGCGGGCGATGCTGCAACCTGGATCACCCGCCAGGGGGAGACGCGCGTCTGCTTCACGCAGCAGTAGCTGCCATCGTGGTGCGGCGCGAGCCGCGAAAGCAGCGTGGTGGGCGAGCCGGGCCTGGCCTCCAGGTACATGCCGGCGAAGTCGCTCAGGCCCGCCTCGGTGATGGCGACGCCGCTGCCGTCGGCCATCTCGAGGGTGATCGGGCAACTGATCAGTTCACCGGGCCGGAGATCGGAGAGTTTTCGCCGCTTGAAGTCACTCTCGAAGGAGGACTGGAAGTGCGGCAGATCCATCGCCCAGCAGATCTGGTCTGCCGCGAAGGCGAACTCGGTGCGCTCGGCCACGATCTCCGTTGTACCCTCGGGCGCGATGTAGCGGATGGCCATGCCATCGTCATAGGCACGGAAGATCAGCGTCAGCCTGGCGCCGCCGGGCGACTCGAGGATGAGCGTCTGCTCGTGGCAGTGATCGACAGCTTCGGTGGCCTTGCCGGCGATGATGCGATAGCGCTCGTTGACCTGGCGGGAAGATTGCTCGATCAGCTTCAGGTCCCGGTGGATATAGCCTGCCGGCCTTACATCCAGCCCGAATGTGGCATTTACGATGACGGGTAGCTCCCCGCGAAAGAGGCTGTAGGCGACCTGGCCAGCGTCAGTCAGCTTCACCTCGATGCGGAGATCCTGGTTCGGCGAAACTACGTTCCAACAGTTCACTGCAACTCCTTTGCTGTCTCCTTTGTCCAGCAGCTAATAGCCCCGGCCCCATCGCAGCGGAGCGCGTAGTGCCTGCGGCGCTGCCATGGAAGCCTTACGTCGATCGTGCGTGCCCTCAGTGCGAACCAGTTTTCCATCCTTAACCATCGGCCGGTTGAAACCGGCGAGGTATTCAATCAACCCCTTGCGCAGCCGCTCCAGCACCGGTGCAAGTGACGGATCGGCCGCCCGATTGTGCAACTCCTGCGGATCGTTCTCCACGTCGAACAGCAGCTCCACGCCGCCGTTGGAGTAGTAGATGAACTTGTAGCGGCCATCGAAAGCGAAAGCGGTGGCGGCGATCTCCCCGAAGATGGTGCGATCCTTCATGCCGCTGCCGGAAACTACAGGAGCCAGCGAGATGCCATCCACCGGCCCGCGCGGCTGCAGGCCCACCATCTCCAGTATGGTGGGATACAGGTCGGCCGTCAGCACCGGTGTATTGCAGCGAATGGATCTTCCCGCATCGCCGGCCGACGCGGCGGGACGGATGATCATCGGCACGTCACCCGCGCCGCGCAGGAAGCTGGACTTGGCGAACATGCCATGATCCCCAAGGTGCTCGCCGTGGTCGGAAGTGAAGATGATGACGCTGTTGTCATACAGCCCCAGGCTCTTGAGCGCCCCAAAGAAGCGCCCGAGCTGGAAGTCGATATGCGTTATCTGCCCGTAGTAGCGTCGGCGCGCCTCGCGGATCACCTCCGGGCGAAGGTAGTTCCACTTGCCGGCCGCCCGGCGATTTAAGAACTCTGGCGGGGCGGCATCCCCGGCCGCCCACTCGCCGATCACAGGGTCGGGAATGGTGAAGTTGTCATAGGCGCGATCATAGGGCTCTGGCGGATCGAACGGGCTGTGGGGCGCCTCGAAGACGACCTGGAGGAAGAACGGGTTGTCGGGGTCGCGCTGGTGCAGGAACTTTATGGATTCATCGATGATCCAGTGCGTATGGGTATATCGCTCAGGAACGGCCGACACCGTGGGATAGACCTCATTGCCGCCCAGGCCGTGGCCGCGATACATGCCGCCGTAAGGGGTGCAGTCTTCCAGCCAGTTCACGTAGTCGTTGGGATGGAGCGTCACATGCTCGAATCCCAGGCGGGCACGCTCGGGGCTGAAATGCATCTTGCCGATGGCCTTGGTCTGGTAGCCGGCCTCGCGGGTGAGGCGGGCGGGGAGACTGATTTCCAGCGGGACGGGCGTGCGGACGCCGGGGGGGAAGTGGCGCGTCTCGCCGAAGCGCGAGGCGACCTGGCCGGTGAGCTGCGTGGCCCGCTGCGGCATGCAGATGGGGCAGTCGGCGTATGCCTGAGTAAAGAGCGTTCCCTCGGCCGCAAGCTGATCGACATGCGGGGTCATCACCGGATGGGGCGTCTGCAGGCAGTTGATGCAATCCGCCCGCCACTGATCCGCCACGATAAGAATGATGTTGGGAGAGCTGGCCATGGGG
>JAKORQ010000266.1 GCA_029777755.1 Planctomycetota bacterium | reverse complement strand
GGTCTGGAGTCCATCGGCATCCATGTCGACTTCTTTGCCAACAACGTTGTCCTCGGTTCCATGGCCAACATCACGACCTGGACGTTCACCGGTTACAACATGCTGATCTTCCTCGCCGCGCTGCAGGCCATCCCGCACGACCTGTATGAGGCCGCCCGCATCGATGGTGCCAACGGTTTCCAGGTCGCCATGAAGATCAAGCTGCCGAACGTGCGTGGCGCGGCGCTGCTCGCCATGCTGCTGTCCATCGTCGGCACCATCCAGCTGTTCAACGAGCCGCAGATCATGTCCACCGCGGATCCGGGCATCTCCAAGGCGTACACGCCGATGATGATGGCCATGAATACTTCGCAGGGAACGCTTACCCCGTCAGGTGACGGCCCCGCATCAGCCATCGCCATCGTCATGGCACTGATCGCAGGTCTGCTTGCCGTCGTGTACACCCTTGCTGAAAGGAAGGTGAACGAGTAATGAGCTCTGCAACCGCTGAAGCGCGCGCGAACAAGAAGCGCGAACGTCGTTTGGAGAAGCAGCGCGAGGCTGCACAGCACGATCTGCCCCGTTCCATGAGGCCGTCGCCTGCAGTCAAGACACTTACGGTCATCGTACTGGTGTTGGCGCTGATCTACTTCCTGTTCCCGATTTACTGGGCCATCATTGCGTCCACCAAGACGCCCTCCCAGATGACCAGCGGCAATGGCCTGTGGTTCTCCGTGTCGCTCGACCAGATCCCCAACGCCGTGGCCACCAACTACTCCAAGCTGCTCGGCTGGACCCGTGGCAACTTCTGGCGCTGGGTGCTGAACTCGCTGATCTACTCGGGCGTCTCCGCACTCATCGGCACCATCGTGTCCGTCATGGCCGGCTACGCCACCGCGAAGTTCAACTTCCGCGGCAAGAACGTCGCCATCGGCATCATCATGGCCTGCATGCTGATGCCTGCCGCCCTGCTCACCATCCCCCAGTACTCGATCTTCCACGCTCTGAAGCTGACCAACACGATGGCGTCCATCATCATCCCGTGCTGTGTCTCGCCGTTCGGCTTCTTCCTGGGCCGTACGTACGCCCAGAGCTCTGTGCCTGACGAACTGCTTGAAGCCGCCCGCATCGACGGCGCGAGCGAAGCCAGGATTTTCTTCACCATCGTGCTGCGACTTCTCGCCCCGGCAATGGTGACGATCTTCCTGTTCCTGTTCGTCGCCACGTGGAACAACTTCCTGCTGCCGTTGATGATGGTGTCCTCCGACGCCCTCAAGCCGGTGACCATGGGTCTGTACGGCATGGTGTCGTTGGCCACATTCACCGATCGCGGCGCCCTGATGATGGGCGCACTGCTCGGC
>JAKORQ010000265.1 GCA_029777755.1 Planctomycetota bacterium | reverse complement strand
GCGGCATCCTCGAGCGCATTGCGCGCGACCCGGCCGCGGTTCTCTCGCGGAAGGTGGGGCTGTCGACCATGGCCAAGTTGCGCGAGGTCGGTAAAGAGCTCTGGCGAACTCAGCTCGAGGGCAGGACGTGAGCGCTGCTGTCGATGTGCTGGTGGTCGGTGGGGGAGTGGCGGGAATATCCGCAGCCGTGCATCTGGCGGAAGCAGGACAGCACGTGATGCTGCTGGAACAGCGCAAGCTCCTGGGTGGAAGAGCGGGCAGCTTTGAGCATCCACTGGGGGCGCGGGGCCTGCTGGATTCATCTCCCCATGTGCTGCTGGGTTGCTGCACGGAATTGCAGGATCTGTACCGGCGACTAGGGGTGTCGCATCTTATTCGCTTTGAGCGGACACTGGAGTTTGCCGATTCCGCCGGCCGGCGGGCACGACTTCGGCCAATGGGGCTGCCTGCGCCGCTGCACCTGGGACCATCGATGACCTTGTTCAATCTGCTGGATGTCTCGCAGCGGGTGGAGATCGTCGGCGGGATGGCTTGCATGTACCTGGCGGGAGAATCGGGGAGAAACCGGCAGGAGGGGCGAAGCTTTCGCGAGTACCTGCGCGCGATAGGGCAGTCTGATTACGCCATCCGCAACTTCTGGGATGTGGTGGCCGTCAGTGCACTCAATGAAACGTGTGCCGAGGTGAGCGCCAAGTACGGCATGCAGGTTTTTCAGGAAGCGTTCCTGGGAGGGAGGCATCATTGCTGGCTGGGGTATGCCAGTTCCTCCCTGTCGGAACTGTATCAACAGCTTCCTGGCGTGGAGGTCCGCACGGGGGCGAATGTACGTGGCCTGGCGGTGGAAAAAGGGCGGGTAACCGGCGCGCTGCTGGGCGGCGGGGAACGGATCTGCGCGCGTGAGGTTGTGCTGGCGACCGGCCCCCGGGCGGCGCTGGCTCTGCTTCGGCCGATCATTCACCTGGACCCGGCATTTGCGGGGATAGAGAAGCTGCAATTCCGCCCGATCATGGGCGTGCATCTTCTCTATGATCGCCCGGCTCCGATCGACCATGCAGTCGCACTGTTGCATACCCGGCTGCATTGGGTGTTTCCCGACACGCGCCGGCCGGAACTGGTGCATGGTGTCGTCAGTGCGGCCGACTTGTTGACTGATCCACTAGCTGTCCTGCCCGGGGTCTTCGATAGCGAGATAAAGGCGGCGCTGCCGGAGTTCTCCGATCGAAGACTGGTCGATCATCTGGTGGTGCGCGAGAGGAGAGCTACCTTCAGGCCGCTCCCCGGGGTGGACGGGATTCGCCCTACCCAGGCGACGCAGGTGCCGGGGCTTACGCTGGCGGGTGACTACACGCGGACTGATTGGCCGGCCACGATGGAGGGAGCTGCCAGGTCGGGTAGAAGGGCGGCCGAGGTGATCATGAGCCGCGGCCGCCGGTAGACCGTCCATTTCCAGGGGCGTATGCTACGAATTGATGGGCGATCCACTTGGAATCAACGGGGCAAAAGGCGTCCGTGTCGACACGCATGTACTGCACACGGTTCAGCATTCTCCGCTCCAGCGGATACTCGCTTTCCTCAACCTCTCCATCGATGACGTGATAAACAATCCGGTCGCGCGCACAGCGGTCTATTACCACTGGCGGATCCACAACCTCATCCAGCGACGCTGCGCGGCGGTCGATGCAGAGCATATCCGTCGCCGGGCCGCCCAGGGTCTGCCACTTTCCACTGACGACCTGGAAGCGATGATTCGCAAGAGCCGCAAAGTCATATGATTTGCCGTAAGGCAGGCTCGAGTATACCTTTGCACACACCGTCATGAGCTGTTGATGCCGCGTCGGCATGGCAAGGGAGTGAGGTTTGCTGAAAGAATGACCCAGCAAGTACCAGGCGAAGAGTGGCGCAATGCCCCGGTTCGTAAACTGTCGATCGTGATCCCGGTATACAACGAGGAGGCGACCGTCCAGACACTGGTGGACCTGGTCGTAAAGGCTAAACTGCCCGAGGGGATCTCGCGGCAGATCATCTGTGTGAACGATTGCAGCACTGACGGCACAGCGGTAAAGCTGGATGAACTCCCGGTGAAGCATCCCGGCGTGGAGTTCAAGATTGTCCACAAGCCGGTGAACCAGGGGAAAGGTGCTGCGCTTCGTGACGGGTTCAAGGAGGCGGATGGGGATGTGGTGTTGATCCAGGATGCCGACCTTGAGTATGACCCGGCTGACTATCCCCGCCTGCTCCAGCCGATCCTCGACGGCAAGGCTGATGTGGTCTATGGATCACGCTTCATCGGTGAGCCACATCGCGTGCTGTACTTCTGGCACACCATGGGGAACAAGTTCCTCACGGCACTGTCCAACATGTGCACCAACCTGAACCTCACCGACATGGAGGTATGCTACAAGGTCTTCCGCACGCCGATCCTCAAGCGCATCACCATCAAGTGCAACCGCTTTGGCTTTGAGCCGGAGATCACGGCCAAGATCGCCAAGATGCGACCTCGGCTGAGGATCTACGAGGTTGGTGTGGCGTACTATGGTCGCAGCTACGAGGAAGGGAAAAAGATCACGTGGCGCGACGGCGTAAAGGCGATTTTGGCGATCATCCGCTTCCGATTTTTCGATTGATCGGCCGAGCCTGCTCCAAGGGGAGGCGCTACACTTGTTTCGTTTTTCGTTGAGGCAAGTGATCTCAGGTGGTTGTTCGCCGGCTGGCGGGATGTATCCTGAGACGCAGGAGTATCTGATATGCGGATCGTGATCACTGGAGTTGCGGGGTTTCTCGGGTCACACCTTGCCGACCATCTTCTGGAACAGGGGCATGACGTCATCGGGCTGGACAATTTCGTCACCGGCCGGCGCGAAAACCTGGCGCATCTGGCGTCCAATCCCAACTTCACCTTCATCGAGCATGATGTGATCGCGCCGATCAACATTCACGGTGACCTGGATCGTATCTATCACCTGGCCAGCCCGTGTTCGACAGCATCGTATTCGCGCTTCCAGGTCGAGATGCTCAAGACCAACAGCCAGGGTACCTGGAACATGCTGGAGCTGGCCGAGAAGAAGCAGGCCCGCTTTTTGATGGCATCCAGCTCTGAGACCTATGGCGATGCCCTGATCCATCCGCAGCGGGAGGACTACTGGGGCAACGTGAATCCCATCGGTTTGCGCTCGATGTATGACGAGGGCAAGCGTTTCGCCGAGGCGTGCACGATGGCGTACCACCGTGCCCGTGGCGTGGATACGCGAATCGTGCGCATATTCAGTGCCTATGGCCCGAGGATGGATATCGCCGATGGCCGAGTGGTCATCAACTTCATCCAGGCGGCCCTCACCGGCAGGCCGATCACCGTATATGGCGACGGGCGACAGACCCGCAGCCTGTGCTATGTCTCGGACATCATCGACGGGATTGCCCTGGCAATGGAGGCTGACTTCCATCAGCCGATCAACCTGGGCAACCCGGAGGAAGTTTCCATCCTGCAGATTGCCCGTGAGATTCGCGACCTGGTGCCAGGCTGCAAGAGCGAGATCACCTTCCAGCCGATGCCGCCGGATGATCCGCGGCATCGCTGCCCGGACATCAGCCGCGCCAAGCAACTGCTGCGCTGGTCGCCTAAGATTGCGCGAACCATCGGTTTCCAGCAGATGATCGACTACTATCGCCAGCGGATGAAGATCTCCGCCTAGCGCGGTTGAGGCAGTGCCGGCAGGTCTTCAGGTAGGCGGGGCGCCTGCTTTACGGCATTCCGCTCCGGACATACCATCACGGCAGAATGAGTGAATCGAATACCCCTCCCGAGGCGGTGAGGCGGCTTGCACACGCGCGCACATTGCAGAGCCTGTCCGACGTGGTTGCCTCCAGCAAGGCCTGCAGCGTGCATGGCCTGTGGGGTTCGAGTCTGGCTGCGGTTACCAGCGTACTTGAGGCCCGCCTGAAGCGACCGATGCTGGTGATCTGCGGGCATGTCGACGAGGCGGATGACATCGCCGACGACATGGAACTGTTCCACGGGCGCCGGCCGGAGGTTCTCTCGCCGCTGGAGGTGGGCAGCGCACTGGGTCGATACAGCGAAGAGCAGGTTGCCCACCGGATGCAACTGCTGGCGAAGATGCTGCGCCCCAGCAGCGAGCCACGGATGGTGGTCGCTCCCATTCAGGCCATCATGCAGGCTGTGCCATCCCCAAAGCAGCTTGCTCACCTGAGCATCACCGTCAGGACGGGGATGTCGCTGGAACCGGAGAAGCTGATCGTCTGGTTGACGGAGCATGGCTATAACCGCCTCGACCAGGTGGAGGTTCCAGGAGACTTCGCCGTTCGCGGCGGGATAATCGACGTTTACCTTCCCGGCGATTTCGAGCAGTCCGGCGACCATGTTGGCCTGACTGTGCGACTCGACTTCTTCGGCGATGAGATTGAATCGATCCGTCAGTTCAGCCTCGACAGTCTCGGTTCACTGGGGCGGCTGGATGAAGTCACGATCAGCGACATCAAGGGGGCGTTGCCGAGCCTTTCGGAGGCGGTCTGTTTCCTGGACTATCTGCCGGAAGATGCGCTGGTCCTGTTCTATGCGCCGTTGGAGATTTCCGAGCAATCGCGCAGTTTCCTCGATCGCCTGAATGACCCGAGCGGCATCTACCCGCTGCACGCAATCATGAAGCTGGCGGCGCGCTTCAAGTGCGTGGAGCTCAGCCAGTTCGATCAGGGTGGCAACCTCGCCTCG
>JAKORQ010000264.1 GCA_029777755.1 Planctomycetota bacterium | reverse complement strand
TACCCGGCCGTACATGCGCGAGTTCTTCCAACAGTTTTCGCCGGACAATGTGGCTCTGTGCTTCCCCTGCCATGATGTGCAACTGGTCGAGCAGGCGAATACCACCAGGGCAACCCGCTTCCGCAACGGCGAGCAGAACCTGCACTATGTGCACGCCAACTTCGGCAATCGCTATAAAAACTGCCGAACCTGCCACGCCAGCCACGCGGCTGGCAACGACCGGCTGATCCGCGAGACGTTCACCTTCGGCAAGCGCGAACTGCCAGTGCGCTTCACCCGCACCGAGACCGGCGGAACATGTCTGCCCGGCTGCCATGCGGATTATTCGTACGATCGCGAGAATCCCATCTCATCGGAGGATGGCGAAGTGGCCGACCGCCCGGCGCTGGTGGGCATCCCCAGGGCGCTGTACCAGGAGACGCGCAAAGTCGCCTGGACGACGCACGATATCAACGGGCGCGAAGTGAATGTGCCGGCGGGAGTTGGTGGCGCGACGGCGATAGTCCTTGTCTCTTCTGAGGACGCCGAGGCTGCCAGCCTCCTGGGGAAGCTGCGGATGACCGCGGAAAGCGTCAGGAGCAATGCCGCATTTGTGGTGGTCGTTGGCGGCAAGTTGGCTGAGAAGAAGTCGGCGGAGATCGCTTCCGCTGCCGGCGACTGGGCGGTGATCAGCGATGCCGACAACCTGGCGGGAGATGCACTCGATGCCCATGGCTGGCCGATGATGGTGCTGCTGGACGCGGCCGGCGTGGAGATGGCCCGTGTGGCCGGCGATGGAGATCTGCTGGCGACGCGCGTGCGGGCTTACCTGCGGCTGGCGGCCGGCCAGATCTCCCCTGATGAGCTGACCAGCGAACTGTCGCCCGCCCCGCTGCCCGAGGCCGACACGGCGACGCGGAAGGCGCGTGACATTCGCGCCGCCAGGCTGCTCATCTCGCAGGGGAAAGCGAAAGAGGCGCTGGCCTGCATAGAGGAAGTCGCCGACCGCACACCGGATGTGCAGCTCATCCGCGCCAAGGCCCTGGCCATGCTGGATCGGCCGGATGATGCGCTGCAGATCCTCAACCGCATGAAGGCGGACGACGCGCACGCTATTGAGATGACGCTGATCCGTGCGCGGGCGTGGATCTCGATGGAACGCTGGTACCAGGCCCGGCCGCTGCTGGAGCAATTCGTGAAGGAAAACCCCGGAGTGGCCGAGGCCCACATGCTGCTTGGAAGAATCTACGAGCACGACCAGAACTGGCCGGCAGCAGCACAGCAGTACAAGGCCGCCAGTGAGGCAAGGAAGTGAAGCAGTTCGCCGGAACTCCGGGAGCTAAGGATATTCTCGACGAAGATACGCTTTCGGAGCCTCGGTGCTCCCGATCATCAGGCCACAGGCGAGAATACCAGTGATGCCGCGCCGATCAGGCCGGCGTCATTGCCCAATTGTGCCCTGGCGATGGTCGTCCCGCCAGGCGGGAGCATGGGCATCTTTGCGATCTGCTGGCGCATTGGCCGGGCATAGGCCTCGTACTGGTGATCGATCACGCCGCCGCCCAGCAGGATGATCCCCGGGGCATAGCAGCGCACCAGGATGGCGGCCGTGCCGGACATCAGGTTCTGCAGTCGCCGATGGAACTTGCGCGTCTTATCCGACTCAACAAACAGCTCATCGATGCTGGAGAGATCTAACAGCTCAACCAGCTTCAGCAGTGCCGTACCCGATGCCACAATCTCCAGGCACCCCCGCACACCGCAGTAGCATTCCAGGTCATCCGGCAGCACCGGCATATGGCCAATCTCCGGGTACTCCTTCTTCTCCCCGCGCAACAGCCGCCCGTGGGCATATACCGCGCCGCCCACGCCCGTGCCGAAAGTCACCATCACCGCGCTGTCGTATCCTCGCGCCGCCCCGAAGCGAATCTCCCCCAGCAGCGCGGCATCGGCGTCATTTTCAAGGTACACCGGCAAACCAAGGGCATCGCGCAGATCCTTAACCGGGTTGCGCCCCTGCCAGCTCATGGTGAACGGATTGAGTATCTCGCCAGTCTGGAGATTCATCGGCCCGGGACAGCACAGCCCCACCCCGGCCACGGGATGAACCGCGCCAAGCTCCCGACAGGCAGCGATGGCCTGCGCGATGCTGCCGTCGTAATCGCCGGTGGGAAACTCACGTCGATCCAATATCGCCCCGGCCGAGGTGACAAGCGCAAGGGCAATCCCCGTTCCACCCACATCGATGCCAATGGCGCAAATCATACTGACATGAGAATCACAGGAGCATCGTTTTGCAACCGGATATTGAACCGCTGAGTCACAGAGGAGCATGCAATGTTTCCCCGTGACGGTTTGTGAGTATCAGGCTTCGCCACGACGCAACGACGTAACGACGGATGACGACGAGTTTTTCCAAGTGGAACGGCTTGTCCTCAAGGCGCATACTTCGTGGGTGTTGGCTTACTCCCGAACCAGTTCGTAGACCATGCACGGCCCGGTGTCGCGATGTGTCTGGGCGATGAACGACACGCCATCGGGATCGCGCTGCAGCGGCACCTCGGCCACTCGCTTGCCGCCCAGGTCAACCGCGTAGAGCTTCGCGTTGCTCCAGTCGGCCGGCAGGGTCAGGCGAGCCGACCCTTTCCTCACCAGCAGCGGCAGGTCGCCGATCTTCTCGATGATCTGCCTGGTCTGGTCGCGATAGACCATGTTGGAGTTGGCCACATTGGTCATGTGCAGGATGAGCATGCGCCGGCTGCTGGCCAGCGGCTGATCGTCCACCGCCAGGATGCCGATGGTGGCGTGCATGTCCGCATCGCTGACGCGCAGTAGTCTGCCACCCAGCTTTGTCTGATCGCTGCCGATCACCAGGCACTCGCTGCGGTCGGTGATGATGGTCATGTTGCCGCTGCGGCGATCGAGTTTGAGCTGCCTCGCCGCCGAGGTTTCTTCCGGCGACAGCAGCCCCAACTCGCGCAGCTTGCTTGCGTTGGCGCCCTGTTCCGGCGTCACCAGCTTCACGCCATTGAGCCGGCTATCATCAACCTTCTCGGTGGTCACGGCAAACTTGAAAGGCGTATCCAGCGCCTGGCCCTTGCGCAGGACGATGGTGCCGATCTGCGAATGTATGCCGGTGAAGGAGTACGGGTCGGGATACCAGTGGCTCCAGTCCAGAGCCTTGGGGTTGTCCAGGTACTCCTCGGTCACGAGGTACGGCACCTTTACCGGGGCAGGCTGCAGATCGCCGCGGGTGAACATGGCGATGCCGATCCGCTCGCCGAGGACCTGCACCGGGTCGTTGGCGGTGCTGAGCCAGATGATCTTGCGCGGTTCATCCTGGGGCGTGCCGATGTAGTCGAAGCGATACAGGCCATCGAGATCATGGAACGCGCCATACCCGCCGAAGATCGCACCCGATGAAGCGCGATACTCGTTCGGGTAGCTCGTGTTCATTTCCGTCATCAGGAACGGCTTGCCAAACAGTCGGCCGACGATCGCCTTCAGCGGCATGTCTGCCCCAGCGCGAACCTGATCCTGCGGACTGACCTTCAGCGGCGAGTTTCCCCATGCGCCCATGTAGGAGCCGGCCGCGTAATACCCGTGGATATCCACCACATCCAGGTCATCGCGCATGATCGCGTGCGAGCGCATCGAGATGTAGTTGGCATCGGTGATCAGCGACTTGTAGCCCAGGTCGCGCACGAACTTCGTCCCATGGGCAAACCACTCGCGCTGCATCCCGGTGAGGAAGTGGTTGAAGGCGATGGAGCGCTGCTGCTCGTCGGCCGGCTGCGTGGGCTGATCCGCCAGCCACTTCTCAAACTTCTCCTGCACGGCCGCCTTCAGTTCCGGCCTGGTGTTCCAGGTGAGATACAGGTTGCCCTCGTTGAGCAGGCAGACCAGGTACAGCGCCGGGTCATCCTTCCATGCCAGCCCGGTGTATGGGTTTACATGGTTAAGCAGGTTGGCGGTGAACTGCTCCCAGTTCCTGCGGGCCGAGTCCAGCACCTGCACCGCGCCCTTGTAGGCCTGCATGGTCAGCTTGCCGGGAATTTCCGGGATCTCGCCGGGGACGGTCTCGCGGGTGGCGTACAGGTCGATGGTGATATAGATGCCGCGCTTCTTGCACTCGGCGAAGAAGTAGTCGAGCAGGTCCAGCTTGGCCGGGTCAAAAGTAACGGAGTTCCCCGCATTCCTGTCCAGGATAATCTGGTCGAAATGGTGAAAGCGCAGCGAGTTGTAGCCGATGCGGGCAAGCTGCTCGGCCATCGCCTCTGCCTGCGCCTTGCTGGGGAAATTCGCGCCGTAGACCACATTGGTCCCGTAGAAGCGGATGCGTTTGCCGGGCTGGTTCTTGAACTCCAGGTGTCCGTCACGAACTACCACTTCGCCATGCTTGCCGGCAGGGGCATCGAGCAGGAAAGAAAAATCCAGCACCGAGCCTTTTTCCACCAGCAGGTGGTGCTCGATCGGCATCCAGTCCTCGCCGGCCGTGATGCGGATCTGCCCGGGCAGATCGCCCCCCAGCGCCTGTATGCCGTGGATAGTCACCTGGGCGTTTGCCGATGGCTTGTCCATGAAAACCATCAGGCCGACGATGTTGGCAGGATTCAAGTTCCATCCGGTCGTGCCGTACGACTGGCCGAAGATGACGCGGATGGTCTTCGTCTCGCCGGCCTTGAGGGAAGCGTTGGTGGTGTTGCAGTGCCTGTTGCCGTCGGCCTTTGGATCGTCATCCACGCGGCAGCCCACCCGCACCGGCACATCGCCGGTGTTGGTGACCATGAACTCAACGCGGTTGCAGCCGGTCAGGTCCCACTTGCCACTTTCGGGGGTAATGTAGATCCCCGGCCATTTGTCGCTGCCGGGGACGACATCCATGCGGAGCATGAGTCGGCCGTCACGCTCAGCTATCGAGGCGACGGCCCCCTGCTCGCGCACCCGGGCAGAGAGATTGAAGCTGCTGTCCAGCTTTATCACCTCACGCGCCGGTGAGTCCTGCTGCGCCGCTACCGGCGAGACCAGGCACACGATAGATGCCAGAACGCAGACGAATGACCTGACCATCGATTTCCTCGGAAGGACACGAAGCTACTTGGCTTTGTGGGTGAACAGCTTGGCGTTCCACTCGCCCCAGAAGTTGCGTGTCGTGTCGCAGTGGCCATCCGCAAAGAGGATGTTGGCCGACTTGTTGTGCCGATGCGTCACGCGGTTGTTGCGATCGAGCTGATTGACGCCGTCATCCCAGAGGAAACCGGAGAAGACATCCACCAGCACAATGACGCTCGAGGGGTTCTTGAAGCGCGAAAACTTCACCGGGCCGCCATGGCTCTTGAAGAACGCGTTGGCCGGGTAGTTGTTGTACCCGATGCCGATATCCTGCCCCGATGATCCCCTCCAGGGCAGGCGCGACGGGCAATAAAACACATCCGCCGTGGGCGCGCCAGCCGGCAAGCCGGAGACATCCTGCTGCGCGGTGGTGGAGTAGCTGCGGTTGTTAAGGTACTGGCCTATGTACAGCTTCGAGTACCAGGGGAAATATCCCTCCTTCGCGGAGCCATTGGGATTGGTGAGCACATCCGTGCGCCGGACGTTGGCCGGCGGCATCAGGTCGTTGTACTCCTGTGTATAAAACTGGAATCCCATGTAGAGCTGCCGCATGTTGCTCTGGCAGTTGACCGCCATCGCCGCTTCACGCACGCGACCAAGCGCCGGCAGGAGCATCGATATCAGCACCGATATGATGCCGATCACCACCAGCAGTTCGACAAGCGTAAATCCTCTCACCTGTCGCATACAG
>JAKORQ010000263.1 GCA_029777755.1 Planctomycetota bacterium | reverse complement strand
TGAAGAAGGTCGTTTACGCTTCATCGGTGCAGGCAATCAGCGGCATTCGCTCGCAGCAGAACAACCTGCCCTCGTCAATACCGTATCTGCCCATGGATGGCGACACGCCGCAGAATCCCGGCAACGCCTACGCCCTGAGCAAGTGCGTCGCCGAGACGCAGCTGCAGTACTTCATCAAGTGGCAAAAGTTCCGCAGCGCCCTGGCCATCCGCTTCCCGCTGTTGCTCACGCATGAATGGATGGCCGATTGGCGCGCCCGCGGTGACAGGCCACTGCCGCGGCGGTTTCGCGGCGGGCTGATGCTCGACGAGGGGCAGACATGGCTGTGCGTGGATGACGGCGCCCGCCTGGTTTCAGCGTACCTCAAGGCGGACCTGGAGGGATATCGCTGCTACTTCCCCTCCCATCCCCGCCCGCGAAGCGGGGCGACTGTCCGCGAGGTGATCGAGACTTTCTTCCCCGGCGTGGAGCTGCGCAAGCCAATCGAGCAGATCGACGCCATCGTCGATATCTCGCGAATTACCCGTGAGACTGGCTGGACGCCGATCTACGATTACATGGACGAGAAGAAGTAGGCCCGCCGCCGGGGTCGACATAACCGGAGCCTGCAATGTCAGACACACTGCTGGTGCTGGGAGGGTCGTTTTATCATCTGGAGGCAATCCGCGCCGCGGGCGAGCTGGGCCTGCGCGTGATCTCGGCCGACGGCAGCGCCGATGCCCCCGGGCATCTGCGCGCCCACCGTTCATTCGCCGTGGAAGTGTACGATGTCCCGGCGTTGCTGGAGATCTGTCGTTCGCAAAATGTTCGGGGGGTGCTGGCGCTGACCAGTTCCGCCTCGTTCCTGTCGGCGGTCTGGATCTGCCAGGCGCTGGGGCTTCGCTCGATCTCGCCGGATGCCGCGGACACCTTCGCGGACAAGCTGCGCTTCCGCCAGCTGGTCACTGAGCTTTTCCTGCCGCACCCGCAGACGCATGTACTCAAGCAGGGGATGCGCATCCCGGCGTATCTGTTTGACGAGACCCGCTGGGTGATCAAGCCGGATCGCGCCTGGGCCAGCAGGGGGGTGTTCATCTGCGCGACGCTGGCCGACTTCGAGCGCTTCTACCCGATCACGCTTTCCCTTAGCCCCACCTCATTCGGCATGCTGGAGCGCCACATAACCGGCCAGGCCGGCATCGCCCAGGGAATCCTGCGCGATGGCAGGGTCGAGCCGCTCTGGCTGATGGATCGCACCAGCGTCGATGAGCCGTACACCTCACTGGCGTCGCTGCGCATGCCCAGCAGGGTTCCGCAGCACCTGAGAAAACAACTAATCACATCCCTTGAGCTTATTTTTCAGGCGCTGGAGGTTAAGGATTGCCTGTTCAACGCCGACTTCATCGCCGGTGAAGGCAAGATCCATATCCTGAGCATCACTCCCACGCTGGCCGGCTACGGGGCAGGGGCGCTGATCAAGGCGGCCACCGGGGTGGACCTCACGCGCTATGCGATCCTTGACGCCATGGGCAAGACCCCCGAGCTGCCGCAGATGGTTCAGCCAAAGCCGGCGGCGATGGTGCTGCTTTCCGTGCCCAAGGCGGGGCGGCTGACGTTTGATGCGTCGGCGGCCGAGGGCTTTTTAGACATTCCCTGGATCCGCGATCTCCGCTGGGACAAGCCGGCCGGCGCGTCGGTGCGCGCCCATGACTCCAGCGACCGCCGGGTAGGTCAATTTACCGTGTTAGCGCAAGACCGCGACCAGCTCGACGCCCGCATCGCCGAGGCCCTCCGGCGACTGAACGTTCGCGCCCAATAACGGGCGAAATCCCCGAATTTTTGCTGTCCATGCGCTTGCGTTTGATTGACTGCTGAGGTTGGTCATACAGTTGTCGCAGCAGTGCTCACCATGTTCAGCCGTTTTGGGCATCCCCGGATGGCTGAACTGCTGCTATTTAAGGACTTAGAGAAGAAGGGCTACGGCAACGTGTCCAAACTCTTTCCCAGGAATTCAAGGAAGATCGCGGCGACTCTGTTCGTCGGGGTTCTGCTGTTTGGAGGGCTCGTGACGGCAGGGGTTACGTACTACGCCACCCCCAAGTACACGCGCGTGGGCTATGCGCCTTACCAACCCGTGCCCTTTTCGCACAAGATTCATGCGGGCCAATTAGGCCTTGACTGCACCTATTGCCATACCAATGTCTTCGAATCTCCGCACGCGAATATCCCTTCGCCGCAGGTCTGCATGAACTGCCACGACCCGATGAAGGGGAACATCAAGGGGGATTCGCCGCTGCTGGCGCCCGTTCGCGATGCCTACAAGACCGGCCAGCCGCTGCAGTGGGTGCGGGTGCACAAGCTGCCTGACTACGTCTACTTCAACCACCAGGTGCACGTGAATCGCGGCGTGAGCTGCGTGAGCTGCCATGGCCGCATCGACGAGATGGAGACGGTCACCCACCAGGAGCCGCTGTCGATGTCGTGGTGCCTCGACTGCCATCGCAACCCCGATCCTCACCTCCGCCCGACCGAGACCGTCACGAAGCTGGACTGGGATCCGCTGAAGGACTGGTCAGTCTCGGCGCTGACCCAGTTCACCGATTCGCAGAAGAGCTTCGCCGCCAAGTTGAAGGAGCACAGCGGGGTGGCGCCGCCGACGAACTGCACCACGTGCCATCGATAAGCGGTCAACGAAACGGATTTGCCGATTTTGCTGGAATCTGAATGAGCGAGACATCCCAAACCATCGACGATGTAAGGCGCAAGCTTGCGGTTGAGCTTGCACCCATCACGCGCGAGCTGAAGGCGGCCGAGGAACTGGCGCAGACACCCACGCGGCGGCGCTATTGGCGCTCGATGGGCGAACTTCTCCGCATGCCCTCGTTTCTCCAGTGGGCGCAGCATGAGTTCCCGCAGCTCGACAAGGAGCTGAGCCTGAAGGAAAACGGCCACAGCCGCCGGCGCTTCCTCCAGCTGATGGGCGCCTCGATGGCGCTGGCCGGGCTGGGCGTCTCCGGGTGTCGTCGCCCGGAAACCAAGATCGTCCCTTACAACAACAAGCCCGTTAACACCGTCATCGGACGGGGAATGTACTACGCCAGCACCTTCGTGCTGGCCGGGCGGGCAACCGGCATCCTCGCCGAGACCCATGAGGGACGCCCCACCAAGATCGAGGGCAACCCGCTGCATCCTAACAGCAGGGGCGGCACCGACATCTTCGCTCAGGCGTCGCTGCTGGACCTGTACGACCCGGATCGCTCCCGCTCCTATCGCAGCGGCAGGAACTACGTGACGCGCGAGCAGTTCACCGAGTTCGCCGATCGCCTCGCCAGTGAGCTGAAGGCGGCAGGGGGCGCGGGGCTTGCCATCCTCACGCAGCAGCACAATTCGCCGGCGATCGAGATGGTCCTGCAGCAGATGGCCCAATCCATGCCGCAGGCGCGCGTCTACGTCTATGAGCCGCTTTCGCCCGATCCCGCCCGACCGCAGGCGGTCTACGACTTCTCGAAGGCGAAGGTGATCGTCTCGCTGGATGCCGACATTTTCGGCATCGAGGATGATGGCACGAAGTATCGCCGGCAGTTCATCGATGGCCGCCGCGTCGACAGCGAGCGCGAGATGAACCAGCTCTACGTGATCGAGCCTGCCATCAGCCAGACCGGCGCGATCGCCGACCATCGCCTGGCGCTCAAGGCCAGCATGGTAGGGGCCTTCGCCCAGGCGCTGCTCGCGGAGCTTCGCGGCCAGGATGCCAAGGCCAATCTCCCCGCCAAGGCGCAGAAATGGGTGACGGTGCTCGCAAAGACACTGCGGCAGGCCGGCGCCAGCGCCGTGGTGGTGGCCGGCGAGCGGCAGGGGGATTTTGTCCATCAGGTCGCGCACCAGATCAACGCACAACTCGGCTCGCTGGGCAAGGCAGTGGCATATCGGCAGCAGACGCCCGCGGGAAGCATCCGCGAGCTGGCAGACGCCATCCGCTCCGGCGCGGTGAAGACGCTGGTCATCGCCCACGGCAACCCCGCTTACGACGCACCGGCCGACCTGAAATTCGCCGACCTGCTCAAGAGCGTGCCGCAGACGATTCGCCTAGGCCTGTATGACGATGAGACAAGCCAGCAGTGTAGCTGGCACGTGCCTGCGGCGCACTACCTGGAGAGCTGGGGCGATGTGCGCTGTAGCGATGGCTCGATCTGCTCGATTCAGCCGATGATCGAGCCGATGTTCGCCGGCATGACCACCCTTGAGCTGCTGGCGCGCATCACCGGGTTCGGCAAGGCCGACCCGTACGAGCTTGTTCGCGAGAGCGCCCGCCGGATGGGCGTCGTCAGCGACGAGGCGTTTACCAATTACATCCAGGAAGGTGTGCTCAAGGGCCAGCTCCAGCTCACCACCGACGCGAAATTCCAGGCCGCCGAGCCGGCCATTCCCGCCAGCGACGAGATCGAGATCTGCTTCGCTCCTGACCCCAAGCTTTACGATGGCCGATTCGCCAACAACGCCTGGCTGCAGGAGTGCCCCGACCCGATCACCAAGCTCACCTGGGACAACGCCGCTATCATCTCGCTGCCGCTGGCCAAGCGCCTGGGCCTGGAGACCGGCGACATGGTGAAGATCGAGATCGCTGGCCGCTCGCTGGATATCCCGGTGTTCATCATGCCCGGCGTGGCGGACAACAGCATCACGCTGCCGCTGGGTTATGGCCGGGTGAAGGGCGGCGCGATCGCCCGCGGGGCCGGCTTCGACACCTACCAGCTTCGCACAAGCGAATCTCTCGGTTACGCCATCGGCGTGAAGGTCAGCCCGCTGGGCCAGAAGTACAAGCTCGCCACCACGCAGGAACACTGGTCCTTCGACCTGGATCGCCACATGAGGAATGTGGCAGACGAACAGGCGCTTGAGCGCGCCATAATTCGTGAAGGATCTCACGAACAATTCCTCAAGGAGCCAGATTTCGCGAAGAAGATGGGCGAGCACGCCCCCATTCGCCTGAATGTCTACACCGCTCCTGAGCTTACCGGCGCCAACCAGTGGGCGATGATCGTCGACCTCAACGCCTGCGTGGGTTGCAACGCCTGCGTGATCGCCTGCCAGGCCGAGAACAATGTCCCGGTGGTGGGCAAGGATGAGGTCATCCGCGGCCGCGAGATGCACTGGCTGCGCCTGGACCGCTACTTCGTCGGCGAGAACCCGGAAGAGGTCCGCACGGCGCTGCAGCCGATGATGTGCCAACACTGCGAGAACGCCCCGTGCGAGCCGGTCTGCCCGGTGAACGCCACGGTGCACTCGCCAGAGGGGCTCAACGAGATGGTCTACAACCGCTGCATCGGCACGCGGTACTGCTCTAACAACTGCCCCTACAAGGTTCGCCGATTCAACTACTTCGACTGGAACAAGGGCACGCTGCGTGAGCAGCCCGAGGCCCTTCGCGATGCCCAGGTCGAGCCGGTGCCGACCAAGGGATGGAGCCGCCCGCAGGTCTTCCAGCCGCCCATGCAGGAAATGCTGGCGATGGCGAAGAACCCCAACGTCTCGGTTCGCATCCGCGGCGTGATGGAAAAGTGCACCTACTGCGTGCAGCGCATCGAGGCGGCCAAGATCCAGGCCCGTTCCGCCACCGGGCAGGGGGCTGCCAACGGAACCGATGCCAATGGCAATGCCGCCGTCCGCGTGCCCGAGGGCGCCGTGGTAAGCGCCTGTGCCCAGGTCTGCCCGACCAGCGCTATCCAGTTCGGCGACATCTCCGACACCAACAGCGACTTCTATCGCCGCTGGAGTGCCGCGAAGGATGGCCACCCCCGCTCCTACGAGGTGCTTGAGCATCTCAACGTCCGGCCCAGAACGCACTACATGGCGAGGATCCGAAACGTCAACAGGGAGCTGGAAGAAGCCGCTGTGTAATGCCACCCGGGTGCGGTGAGGCAGCCGATACAGTTTTGTGGGAACACAGATGAACGCAGACAAACACAGATGAAGGGAAGAATTGAGCCTGGAGGATGAAGGCAGAACGATCAAAGCATGAGGAATCGAAATGCGGGTTCGAAAGGGCCTGCGA
>JAKORQ010000262.1 GCA_029777755.1 Planctomycetota bacterium | reverse complement strand
CAGGTGACGAGAAGGACAACTCGCAAGAAGATGGGTGAGCGTAAGTGCCCGAAACGAATCGGTTTGTTCTCGCGTGACGGATCGCCGCCCCGTCACGCGATTCAGAGACTTTGAGACCATCTTAGCCCCCGAAACGGCGTTTTCGGGCGCAACCTCGTCACGTGGTTGGGCTGTGCGGGTGGGCGGCGCAGTCGCGAACCCCCTTTGCTTACTGGCCAAAACGCACAAGGCCCGCTGCCGGTGGGCAGCGGGCCTTGTTTGATTGAGAGACATCCCGGGCAGGCTGTCTGAATGGAGGCGGGGGGAATTGAACCCCCGTCCCGAGATAACCTCAATGACGGCCTCTACATGCTTAGACGATGATTTGATCTCGACGTACCGGCCGGCCATCGTCTGCCTTCCTGTACGTCCAGTCGTCTGTTTCCTCGCCCTGGTGCCGACGACCGAGCATCAGAGCCAGCCCGCTGGTTGCGGTCCGTTGCGCCGCGGGCGTTCGCCACGGACCGAGGTCGCCTTTAATTAGGCGGCCATGCGATACTGATAAGCGCTGTTGTCAGCATTTATCTTTTGCCTGGGTGATTAAAGAGGCCAACCAGACATCCTCTGCATGCCACCGCCACCGCAGCCATCCGGTCGAAACCGATCGCCCCCGGTGTGTGTTGAGCGCCTTATTGTAATCCCAGTTGCCGTCCACTCCAAGTGGATGCCGTAGATGTGCCTCTTGCGGCAAACAAGGCCTCGCTTTGCGGGGCTTCGTGACAGGAAGCTAAAGCTCGGCCGCCGGCTTGCTATCATGCTGCTGGCTTGCAGCAGCCTGGGAGGCCGCGATCTTGCGCATCACCATGTCGGTCAGGGATGCGCTGGGCTCTTCCGCCGGCATCTCGTGCAGGATGCTCAGCATCCGCTTGACGGTGTTGACCCTCTCAAGCATGCTCGCGTCGAGCGCTTCCTCGGCCATCTCCCCGCCGAGCAGCATATCGACGGCGCGCCTGTCATTTTCTGTAAGCCGGACGTTCATTGCATTTCCTGACGTGCCCAGGACCGGCCAGGCGGCCTGATCTCCGGCATAGTACGTGCTATCTCGTGACATTGGAATACCAACCTTGTGAAAAGGTCCCCTGGATCTGTAGTGGTTTATCCAACCATCTCCACCACTCCAAGTTTTTACGCAGACCTGTGTTTAGAGTTCGTTGCTTCCCACCTTTCCGCGAAACTGGCAACGGCCGCATGCAGACGCGACTTAACTGTGCCCAGCGGAATCCCAAGCATGTCACTGATCTGCTTGTATGGAAACTGGTGGAAATAGGACAAGAGCAGAATCTCCCTGAAATGATGGGGCATCTCCATAACAATCCCCTGTACCCGCTGCTGCACCTCCTGTTTCTGGATCGGCTCATCCGGCATGGCGATGGACGCTTCCATCAGGTCGATGAATCGGCCGCCGCCGTCGTCATCGCTGCCGGAGATCTGCGCCTCCAGCGGATTGGTGGGGCGGCGCGCCCGCTGGCGCATAAGGTCGCGAGCCTTGTTGGCGGCAATGGTGAACAGCCATGGACGAAGCCGACGATGCACGTCAAACTGCTCGGCCGACTGATGGACCTGGAGGAATGTCTCCTGGAAGACATCCTCGGCAGCGGCTCGATCGCCAAGGAATCGGACAAGGAAATGGAACAGCTCCCGCTCGTAGCGATGCACAAGCTCACCGAAAGCCTCCCGGTTGCCGTCCCGGTAGAGGCTGAGCAACTCCTCATCCGACGGATCCGAGCGGGCGGGACGAGAAGCGGAGGCCTGTCGTGCATGACCCGGCTGAACGGGCGAGACGTCAGGGTTCAACTCCTTATCCTTGTTGCCGTCAGGTCCCCGGGTATCGCGATTCGTCGAGGGAACTCCCATGCATAGCCTCCAGCAACCATCACGCCAAACCTACAATGCCACGTAGCCCGATTAAGGACTGCCGCCGAGGTTGCATTAACAGCCTTCTCGATGAATGTTTTATCCCTGTTCCGATAAATCTCTTCCCTTACTAGCTGAATGATATGTCCGCTTCGTTACCAGTTTCACAGTCGCATGCGTTTTTCGGCCTGACTTCGTCGGAAGTGGATCGCCTTATTGTTGAGGCTGGTTTGCCCGCCTGGCGCGGCAGGCAGCTTCGCTCCTGGGTCTACGACAAACTTGTCACTGACCCGGACCAGATGACCACTTTCTCGCGCGAGTACAAAGCCATCATCCACGAAATCTTCCAGTTTGCTCCCGCGGGCATATCCCGTCGCCAGCAGAGCAGCGATGGAACGATGAAGCTGCTGCTGGAATGGTCGGCCCCGCAGGTGGCGGAGACGGTCATGATTCCCGACCCGCCGCGGCGGACTGCGTGTGTCAGCTCACAGGTAGGTTGCCCGGTGGGATGCAAGTTCTGCGCGAGCGGCATGGGCGGCACGAAGGGGAATCTCTCGGCCGCCCAGATCGTCGAGCAGATCTTTCAGCTGAATCGCGCCATGGGATCGCGCGAGGCGGGGATTACCAATGTGGTATTCATGGGTATGGGTGAGCCGCTGGCTAACTACGCCAACGTGATGCAGGCGGTGCGCGTGCTGCATGACCCGGGCTGCATGAACATGGGCGCCAGGCGCATCACCATCTCGACGGTGGGGGTGCCCAGTCGCATGATTGACTTGGCCGATGAGGATCTGCCAATAAACCTCGCCATCTCACTGCACGCACCCAACGAGCAGCTCCGTCGGCAGCTCATCCCCTGGGCCGAGCATTTCGCGCTGGATGAGATTCTCGATGCGGCCCGGATTTATTTCGAGAAGACGGGCAGGGAGATCACGCTTGAGTACATCCTGCTGTCGCAGGTCAATGATCGGCCGCAGCACGCGAAGGAGCTGGCGAAACTGTGCAAGACGCTTCGGGCCAACGTCAACCTCATCAGGTACAATGAAGTGGCCGGGCTGGAGTTTCGCCGGCCAAGGACTGACGATGTGCTGACGTTCCAGCGGATCTTGCGGGAGGCGGGAGTGAACGCCCACGTCCGCAAGAGCCGCGGGAGAGATATCGACGCCGCGTGCGGCCAGCTCCGGCGAAAGCACGAGAACGCGCAACAGCCTGCTAACCCATGACCAGAATGCCCAACTTCCGAATCCGCGGCTTTACCCTGCTGGAGCTGCTGGTGGGGCTGGCGATCCTCGCGATCCTGCTGGGGACCATCATCCCCTTCACACTCTCGGTCCGCGAGCGCGAGCGGCGTACGCGCTGCATGGACAACCTGCGCAAGATCGGCCTGGCCCTCAGTCACTACGGCAGCGACAACAACTACGAGCTGCCGCGCGTCATCTATGACGAAAGCGACGAGCCGCATTCCTACACAGCCTTCACCGGAGCCGATGCGCCTGATCCTTTCGCCGACCCGGTTAAGGCGAATGATGTTACCGCGTCACTGTGGCTGCTGGTTCGCGGCGGGTATCTGTCGGAGATGACCAGCACGTTTATCTGCCCCAGCTCTGGCGATCGTCCCGATCCGCTTACCGATGCCGCGGGCAATCGGGTCAGCCCGCGCGATCGGGGCAACTTCCGTGGCCCGGGGCACCTGAGCTATTCGTATGCATCGCCGTTCAGCAATGCGCCTGGATACGGCTTGAAGTCGGACTTCCTGAACCCCGGCTTTGTACTCATGGCCGACAAGAACCCCGGCAAGGTGGATGATGACCAGGATGTGACCGCGCCCTGGCCGGATGACCCGCCGCTTAAGCTGAAGGTGGCGAACTCGCGCAATCACGGCCAGGCGGGGCAGAATGTGCTGTTTGGCGACATGCACGTGGAGTTCCGCACGACGCCATACTGCGGCGTGAACGGGGACAACATCTATACCGCGATCCTTCCCCGGCCGGTGATGACTGGACAGGCTCCAGATCACGCCGTGCGCGGGCACGTGGGCAAACAGTTGGGGCCGGCATGGCCAACCGACAGCTACCTGATCCCCACGGAGACCGATTGAACAATCAGACTCGGCGCAGGAGCCTGGATGCCAGGATCAGCAGGCAGGCGGCTATGGTCGTATAGATTCCCACCTCGAATGCCTGGTCGCGCCATCCACGCTGCTCGGCCGTGAAGGGGGAAAGCAGGCGATATGGCCGCAGGCGATACTCCAGATAGATCCCGGCAGCCAGCGATGCCAGTGCTATCAATACCGCCAGCGCAGCAAGCCCATCTACGCGTCTTCGCACACGTCGCCACATAGCTGCCGGCAGTCTGGTCAATTCGTCGGCCAAGTCAATCGGAAAACGGTCAGTCGCCTTTCGCGGCATGAGGAAAAGCTGGCCCACGTTCAGCAAACAGCTCAAATGTCGCCAGCCGGGAGCTTTTTAGGCAACAAGACGGGGAGAAGGGGTTATTCTATTATGGATTGAGGCTGAGGCAGCAGGCAGGAGTCAGTCATGAGAAAGAGGATCGGCGCTATAGCGCTGTTGCTGGGGGCGCTGGCAGTGCCTGAGGCGCTGCTGGCGGAGGGGTTTGTCAATCCCAAGGCGAACATCACTCCCCGGGCGGCGCCGCAGCGTCGCAACGCGGGGGAGGGATTCCCGCCGTTGCCACTGCCGGCCACGCCGCTGCGCCGCTCTGAGCGGAAGCGTGAGCCGTCTCCGCCGGCGCTGGTGGGATCGGTGACATTCTCCGAGACAGCCCTGCGGCGGGCCAATGCCGACTGGCAGACCACCATCATTGACATCGAGCACTGGGTGAACTGGACCAACAGCCAGCTCGGCCAGCGCTATCGCTTCGTGCAAACCGACTTCAGCAAGTTCAGCTACGACCCAACCGAGCTGCCCATCCTCTATTTCACCGGCTGGAAGCCGCTGCCGCAGTTTGACGATGCGACGATCCAGAAGATACGCAGTTACCTGATGGATGGCGGTACGTGGGTGGTGCACAGCAACTGCGGCCGGCCGGAGTTCAATGAATCATTCAAGCGAGAGATCGCGCGCATCTTTCCTGACCGCGAGCTGGCGGCCGTGCCGACGGACCATCCGCTTTACTCGAGTTTTCACCAGATCTCCTCCATGCGGCTGCGCAAGGGTACTGAGCCGTGGGTGACGGTGCCGCCATACCTTGAGGTGATCAACATCGGCACGCGGGCGGCGGTCATCTTTTCGCCATTTGACCTTTCCTGCGGCTGGGATGCCGATGCAAACCCGATAGAGGGCGGCGTGCTGTATCACCGGGATGACGCGCTCAAGCTGGGCGCGAATATCACCACCTACTGCCTGGCTGAGTATCAGTACGGGCGATCCTTCGCGAACCAGAAGGTCTATCACCAGGCCGAAGATGCCACGCGCGATCAACTGGTGCTTGGGCAGATCGTCCACAACGGCGACTGGGATGCCACGCCGCATGGTGTGCCGAACCTGCTGAAGACGATCGACCAGTCCACCACGCTGAATGTGCAGTTCAAGCGAGTGCCGGTGGACCTGGAGAAGAGCGATATCTTCAGCTTCCCCGTGCTGTTCATGGCCGGCCAACGGAAGTTCAGCCTGTCGGAGGCGGCGCGCAAGCGTCTGCGGGAGTATCTGGACAACGGAGGTTGTCTGGTGGCGGATTGCGTGGTGGGATCAAGTGAGTTCGACAAGTCGTT
>JAKORQ010000261.1 GCA_029777755.1 Planctomycetota bacterium | reverse complement strand
GGTAGCGATCGAGCTTTTGAAGTGTGCCGACAATGGTTCCGATGCGCTCCTGCGCCTGCTGGCGCGTGATGATGCCGAGATCCATCGCCGCCAGTGTGGAGGTCAGATCCAGGGCGATATTCGTGGGGCCGGTATACTCTCCCCGGCCTTCACCATTCTCCCCGCTGTGATCCCAGACCAGGCCGGAAGCCGGGTCGCGGCACTCTTCGAAGTAGCGCCACGTCTCGCGAGCAACCTGCATCAGGTAGCTGTGGTTATCCCGGGCCTCACCTCCCGACGCAGCGGATACCCCGAGCATCAGTGCCAGCAGCGCAGGGATCATTCCGGAATCCAGTACTCCCGGGGAAGCCCCCAGTTCCAGAAAGGCGTAGCTCCCGCGTCGTCCACATCGGGACCGGAGCGCTTGTTGCCGTCGTTGTAGCGTTCCTTCAGGAAATGCGCCGCGTGTCCGTCCAGGAACGCGATATTGCTCCCTCCATCGTTATAATTCTTCGCCGCCGTACCCCGAGGATGCCGCGGCCACCAATCCGTGTTGTCAATACAGACGACCAGCCACACAGGCGAGCGCACTTCGGAGGCGCTCATGCCCGGCAGATAGCCGTTGTCCATCATCTTGTAGTCCGTCCACTTCCACTGAGCCGGGCTGCCCATGTTGCGGCCGAAGTAGTTCTTCCAGTTTTCGCTGGTGTTCCTCGGCGGAACCCGCGCGCTGTTGATATCCGTGGCGCCCGGACAGTGAAAGACGTCTTCGCTCTTCGTGTACGAGACGATGTTCTGCGGCTCCAGTTGCTTCCACTGTTCACTGTAGGTGAACGACGGGAAGCGGCCTTTCCAGTCATCGATGTACATCTGCATCGCAGAAGCGAGCTGCTTGCAGTTGGACAGACACGCCGACCTCTTGCTGCTCTCCCTGGCCCGGGTGAAAACCGGGAACAGGATGGCAGCGAGGATCGCGATGATGGCGATCACCACCAGCAGTTCAATAAGCGTGAATGCTTTGCGGTTCATTGTTCAGCCTCCGCCTGCGATCTGCACCCGCCCTTCTCCCGGACGGCTGCCAGAGGCGTCTCAGCTTCGCCGTGGCGGTCACGGAGCAGTTGCGGCATTCCTGAAGGCGCT
>JAKORQ010000260.1 GCA_029777755.1 Planctomycetota bacterium | reverse complement strand
GGAGTGCTCGCGCACCTACATCCAGCGCCTGGACACCCTCTCGCCGGTGCAAAACGCGGTGAAGGGGCTGTTGATCTCCCCAGAGCTGCAGAGCGCGGTGGACGTCATCAACAAAAGCACCCGCATGTACTCCGACCGGCTGAGCGTGCTTTATCTGGAGTTCGCCAAGTCGCCGATGCCGGATGGGCTGGCAGCGCTCCTCAACGGCAAAGTCACCCCGGAGGAGTTCGCGCAGGGGCTGGAGGCGGCAATCGAGGCGGTGCGCCAGAACCCGGACATCTACAAGCCACCGGCGATGGGAGTGCCGCCCGCGTAGCACGCGGTGGCATACGTTGCCACACCGCCCGGCCCCGGACGCGCGCCGAACGTAGTGTCTCCTGAGGCAGGGAGCGCGCCTGTGCGCCGCTTGCTGTCTTCTGCCGCGCGCTGGTTGCCGGCACACGGCACTCGTTCGGCCAACAGGCGCTACGAACCGCAAACCGCATAGGTGAGTATGAAACGCAAGGAACAGAAGACGTTCATCGCCGCCTTTCTGCTGCCGCCGCTGCTGCTGTACGCTCTCTTCGTGCTGTGGCCGGCAGTCAACGCCTTCCGCTACAGCCTGACGCGGTGGGATGGCCTCGGCAGCGCCACCTGGGTGGGGCTCTACAACTTCCGCAACATCCTGGCGCGCAGCTCTGAGTTCATGCCGGCGCTGGAACACAACGTCTTCCTGATGGTGGTGCCGGGCATCATCACGCTCTCGCTGGCGCTCTTCTTCGCCTACGTGATCCACCAGCGCATCCGTGGGGCACGCCTCTTCCGCATCGCCTTCTTCTTCCCAAACATCATCAGCTCCGTCGCCGTTGCCCTGCTCTGGGTGCTGATCTACAGTGCCTCCGATGTCGGCTTGCTGAACAACCTGCTGCGCCTCATCAACCCGAAGCACGAGATGATCGCCTTCGCCGAGAGCAGCCGCCTGCTGTGGGCCCTGGTGCCGATGATCGTTTGGAGCGGCACCGGCTTCTACATGGTCCTCTTCCTGGCGGCGATGGAGAACATCCCCGACTCCTTCTACGAGGCGGCGCGGCTGGACGGGGCCGGCTCGTTTGCCCTCTTCCGCAAAGTCACCCTCCCGCTGATGTGGGACGTGCTCACCACCGGCATCATCTTCCTGGTCATCGGCGGCCTGAAGATCTTCGATGTGATCTGGGTGATGGAGAACGGCCGGCCGACGACCACCACCCACACGATGGCGACGCTGATGTACTCCAAGGTGTTTGAGGAATACAACATCGGCTATGGCACGGCCATCGCCGTGCTTCTGTTCATTCTGGTGCTGCTGGCCACGATGGTCAGCTTCCGGCTCCTGCGTCGTGAGAGGCTGGAATACTGATGCAGCGCATGCTTGGGGGCGCGGGCTCCGGCCTGAAGTACGCCATCCTGGTCCTCTATCTGCTGGCCGTCGTCTTTCCGATGGTGTGGGTGCTCTACACCAGCGCGAAAAGCACCCAGGAGATCTACCAGAACCCGTTCGGGCTGCCGGCCGCCGTCACCGCGCCGAGCGCCAAAACGCTCGAAACGCCGATTGAGAACTTCGAGAAGGCGTGGGTGGGCAGCCACTTCAGCAGCTACTTCGTCAACAGCGTGAAGCTGGTGTCGATCAGCCTGGTGCTGATTCTGCTGCTGGGGGCGATGGCCGCCTACGTGTTGGCGCGTTTCGAGTTCCGGGGGAAGGGGCTGGTCTACTACCTCTTCCTCAGCGGGCTGCTAATCCCAATGCAGCTCATCCTCATCCCGCTCTTCTTCCAGTTCTCCGACATGGGCGAGGCCCTCACCCGCCTGCTCGGGCCGATCACGGAGCGCCTGGGCCTGGGCTACCTCACCGTCTCGCTGCACGACTCGCACCCGGGCCTGATCCTGATCTACGTGGCCGCCAGCCTGCCGTTCACCGTCTTCGTGCTCACCTCGTTCTTCCGCACCCTGCCTGGCGAGCTGCGCGAGGCCGCGATGATCGACGGCGCCAGCGAGTACCGCATCTTCTTCTCGGTGATGATGCCGCTGGGCAAGCCCGGCCTGGTCACGGTGGCGATCTTCAACTTCCTCGGCCTGTGGAACGAATACCTGTTCGGGTTGGTGTTCCTGAACAGCGACCATCTGAAGACGCTGCCTCTCGGCCTGGCAAGCATCAGCATG
>JAKORQ010000259.1 GCA_029777755.1 Planctomycetota bacterium | reverse complement strand
GGCAATCCCGACCGTCAGCAGGACAAGTCCGCCAACCATGAAGAAAAACTGCTGCGGCTCGAACTTCCCGCTGAAGCACAGCGATGCCATGCCCAGGCAGGCGGCCGCCAGCAGCATTACTGCGGGTCTGAGCGTGTCGCGGGATGTCAGGGCCAGCAATGGCGATTGTGACGACATGTGTGCTCCTTTGGCGGATGCCGATGGCCGGGCACGGAATCAGGCTCGCCGGGGCGGCTGACGCTTTCCTGGAACTGGTGGATCTGCTGGGGATTCCGGTTGTCACTGCCATCTGCGGCCATGACCTCATTCCCTCCGATCATCCGCTCTTCTTCGGCAGGCCCGGGATCGTTGGCGATCGTCGTGGCAACATGGTCGTGCAGAACAGCGATTGCTTTGTCGCGATCGGGGCACGCCTTGGTGTGCGGCAGATCGGCTATTCGTACGAGGCATTCGCGCGAGGTGCTTTCCGGGCGATGGTGGACATCGATGACGCCGAGCTGCGCAAGCCTACCTTGCGCCTGGATCTGCCGATCCACTGCGATGCCCGCATCTTCATCGAGGAGATGCTGCGGCTGGCGCGACAGACACCGCTTGCGCCAAAGCCGTCCTGGATCCAGTGGTGCCGTGAGCTTGATACTCATCTGCCGGGGATACATGACGACAACCCCGCTCCCCAGGGCGCGGTCAGCTCGTATGAGTTTGCCGAGCGGCTGTTTGACCGTCTTGGTGACGGCGATCTCGTGGTGACCGGCAACGGCACCGCGTACACAGGGACATTCCAGGTGATGCGGCTGCGTCGCGGCGTCCGCGTGTTCACCAACCAGGGGTGCGCGAGCATGGGATATGACCTGCCGGCGGCTATCGGCGCCTGTATAGCGCGCGATCGCAAGCCGGTCGTCTGCATCACGGGTGACGGCAGCATCCAGATGAATATCCAGGAGCTGCAAACCATCGTCGCCCTCAATCTGCCGATACGCATCTTCGTGCTCAATAACTGCGGATACCTTGCTATCCGTACAACGCAGAACACCTACTTCGAGGGGCGCTATGTGGGATCGTGTCCTGAGGGTGGTGTAAGTTGCCCGGACATGCTGCGGATCGCCAACGCGTACGGCATTCCTGCGCAGCGGGTGAGCGACCCGGGTGATCTCGATGCGGCGCTGGATGCCACACTCAAGGCTGAGGGCCCGGTGATCTGCGAAGTGATGATGGATCCGAACCAGACGTTGTATCCCAAGCTTTCCTCGGTTGTGCGTCCCGATGGCGCGATGATCTCCAAGCCGCTGGAGGACATGTATCCGCTGCTCCGCCGGGATCTATTCAAGAAGCTGATGCAGATCACGCCGCTGGATTAACCGCACATCCACATGGCCTGATGGCGTAGTTTGGTGTGGCGAGGCACTGGAACAGTCACCGCATTTGCGTATATTTGCCATTTCTGTTTGCGTCAAGCTTTCATGTTCTGTAGATAGGGCCTGTGGGCGGAGGTTCTCCTTTGCGCAAGGCGATGTGCCTTGATATCGTCGCAGTTATCCTCCTGGCGGGATCTGTTGCTGCGCTGGGATACCACTACTGGCGGGGGGCCTACGAGGGACGGGGATATCCGTATTCAACCTACCTGTTTGACCCGGCCGACACATTCCGCGTTTCCTGGAGTGGTGTAAGCGAGCGGCACTGCTTTGGGGATCTCTATCAGCCGTATCTCAATAGCAGTAATCTGGATCCGTATGGCAGGTCGGAGGGAGTTCTGCCCGGCTGCTATTTCCCATTCGCGTATGTGCTGATTCACCCGCTGACGTGGGTGCCGTACAACTGGCTGGTTCTGATCTACCTGGCCGGGTGCGCCCTGGGGTTGTTGTGGACGGCGCGCAGGGCGATGGCGCTCTCCAACTCGCTACGGGACTGGCACATCCTGTTCACTATCGTGCTGCTTTCATTTCCTGTGCATACAGCGCTGGATCGCGGAAATATCGACACAATAGTCTTCCTCATCACGGCCGGGTTTCTGTTTTGCTTCATGCAGGCTAAGTATGGATGGGCAGTCGTGCTGCTGGCATGTGCGGCTGCGATGAAGGGATATCCGGCGATCTTGGGTCTTTTGTACCTGCAGAGAGGAAAGTTCAGGTATGGTCTCTATGCCGGCTCGTTGACTGTCTTTCTCGCGCTGGCCAGCGCTATGCTGCTGCGCGGTGGAATTGTCGGCAGCTTTAACGGTCTCGTGGAAGGTCTTGCGGGGTTCGGTACGCTAGCGGGCAGTTTCTGGGGAACGCTCAACTGCTGTAGCCTGCGGGCAGCTCTCAAAGCGCTGACCTACCTTTCCTGGGAGTTCCACTGGACGTTCCTGGCCGACAGGCTCCTGTCGATCGACGCGGTTTACTGGGCTGTACAGTTGCTTTTCGCATCCTGTATTGGCTGGGAGTACTTCCGGCGACGGCTGACCCTGGAGGAAAGGATCGCCATCATCACACCGGCCATGCTCCTGCTCCCTGATATCACAGGCAACTATCGGCTGATTTATGTATTGCTGCCAATGGAGTTGCTGTTGCGCGGCGGGGAGGAAACGGCTGAACGCTCAGATCTGCTCCTTGCCATCCTGTTTGGCCTGCTGCTGGTACCCAAAGCATATTATCCTACGTTCATGGATGTGAGGATTGACTCGCTGCTGAATCCTGCCCTCATGGTACTCCTGCTCGCGGTGATCGTCGGGAGGGCTGCGCGAAGAGAGCGGCAGCACGGAGCCACGTCGTCATCTGCCGACGCTATCTGCCAGACTTGTGTGGGTGCCTGCGGCTCCACTCTATCGTCCGATCCAGCGCTTCATCGAGTGTGATCAGGGGTCGCAGATTCAGCTCGGACGAGGCGCGGGATACGTCGGGAACGTATCGCAGTGGTGGGACGTTCTCCCGCGGGACCTGGCATATGTGAACTGAGCAGCCAGTCTTCTCGCCCACTTTTCTTGCCAGATCAGCAATCGTTATGGCCTGTGACGAGCCGACGTTGTAGGCGCGTGAGTCGGCTCCTTCGGCCAGGATTGTCCACAGCCAGATAGCCAGGTCGGCCGCGTACAGGTAGGAGCGAAATGGAGTGCCGTCTCCGTTGACCACGATGGGGCCGCCAGCCAGGGCGTCACGAATGAAGTTGCCCACAGCAAAATGGGCGTCCTGGGGCAGGTGAGGACCCACGAAGGCAAAGCAGCGCACAAGCTTTACGGGGATGCCATGCTGCGCGAAGTATGCAGCGCATAGATGCTCAGCATAGCGCTTGCCATTACCATAGGCGGCGTCCGGATCGAGAGGATCGGGCGCGCCCGTGTAATCTTCGGGCACGTGGGTAAGCCCGGGCGGCTGTTTGCCGTAGACCGCGCCGCTGCTGGTGAACAGCAATGATCGCACGCGACACTGTCGCGCCAGTTCCAGCACGCGGTGGGTGCCTGCAACGACTGTGTCGAGCATCTCAAGTGGCTGGAGTTTGCCGTTTCGTGTGGTGGTCTCTGTGGCCGCATGGATGATATGCGTCGGGGAATCTCCTGGCGGATCGAACGAGCAGACATCTCCCTGGATAAACTTGATCGAGCCATCGGCGGCCAGATGCGGCATGTTCTTCAGGAACTGTCTGGGATCTCTGCTGAGAACCATTGCCGTGGCCCCAAGGGACAGCTCCCTGTTGGCATAGCTGAAGGATTCGAGCAGCCACTTGCCAAAGAACCCGGTGCCGCCGGTGATGAACAGGCGAGCGTTCTTCAGGCTTGCCCACACCTGCGCGGTGTGCTCCAGGACATGCCGCAGATCTCCATCAGGAAGGGGAATCATCGGCTTCTCACAAACTGCTTCACAGTATCAAGCAGGTAGTCCAGGTGCGACGTGGTCAATCCCGGATACACGCCGACCCAGAAAACACGATTCATGACGAAATCTGAGTTCGACAGTTCGCCGACCTTGCGGTACTTCACATCCTTGTAGGCTGGCTGCCTGGTAAGGTTGCCGCCGAACAGCAGCCGGGTGCCGATCTTCTTCTCGGTCAGATGGGCAGTAAGCTCTTCGCGTGAGAAGGGCGCGTCCTCGCGGATCGCCAATGGGAATCCGAACCAGCTTGGCTCCGAGTTTTCCGTCGCCTGCGGCAGGATGAACATGTCCTGCATGTCTGCCAGGCCCCCGCGCAGATACGCGAAGTTTCGGCGGCGCGCCTCAATGAACGCAGGCGCCTTGTCGAGCTGCGACACCCCGATGGCCGCCTGCATGTCCGTGGCCTTGAGGTTGTAGCCGATGCGGGAGTAGGTGTACTTGTGGTCGAACCCGAAGGGAAGGTCACCCAGCTTCCAGCCGAACCGCCTGGCACAGGTGTTGTCTTTCCCAGGATCACACCAGCAGTCCCTCCCCCAGTCGCGCAGCGACTCCACGAGCGTCCGCAGCCGCGGCGCATTGCTGAGTACGGCCCCGCCTTCGCCCATGGTGATATGATGGGCGGGATAAAAACTGAGCGTGGCCAATTCGCCAAATGTTCCGACGTTCCTTCCGGCAAAGGTGGCGCCAAGCGCGTCGCAGCAGTCCTCCATGAGCCACAGGCCATGCTTGCGGCAGAACTCCGTCACTGCAGAAAGGTTGAAGGGATTACCCAGGGTGTGGGCAGCTACCACTGCCTTCGTGCGCGGCGATAACGCGGCTTCCAGTTGCCTCACGTCGAGGTTGTACGTGGGTATCTCGACGTCCACAAACACCGGCACCAGTTGATTCTGCACTATGGGATTCACGGTGGTGGGAAAACCGGCGGCCACCGTGATCACCTCATCACCGGGCAGGAGGCGACGATCTCCCAACTCTGGCGCGGTCAGGGCTGTAACCGCCAGCAGGTTGGCGCTTGACCCGGAGTTGACCAGCGATGCTGATCGGCAGCCTACAAAGCTGGTGAGCTTCCGCTCAAACTCGGAAGCGAATCGCCCGGTGGTCAGCCACATGTCCAGCGATGCTTCCACCAGGTGCTGCAGATCGCGGGCATCCAGCACTTTTCCCGATACTGGCACCGCGCTTGTCCCGGGGATGAAAACGTTCTGCCCGGATACCTCTGCGTGATACTGCGCGGCAAGCTCAAGAATCTGCGACTTAAGCTGTGACAAGCGGCTCTGGTCCAACGTTCGCTCCATCTTCTGGTTGGTCTGAAAGCAGGCGTTCGTACTCGTGTATCTGGTCGAGGCAAAGGCACCTGGCATCCGCTTCGCCGCGATGCCATCTCGCATACCAGTTGACGGTCTCCCGCACCGCGCGGGTCACGTCATACCTCGGTGACCAGTTAAGCAGGGCCATCGCCTTTGAAACATCCAGGCTGAGTCGGCCGGCCTCGTGTACCGCGGTGACCCGGTTCGTATGCCAACTCCCCGATCCCCAAGTGGCTATCACCTCTTCGACAATCCTCTTCACCGGCACCGCGGAACTCGGCAACGGCCCGAAGTTGAACGCGTCAGAGAAAGCCGGATCCTGCCACTGCTTCCAGGCCAGCAGCATGTAGCCATGCAGAGGCTCGAGCAGGTGCTGCCATGGCCTGAGTGCCTCGGGATTGCGCACCAGTATGCTTTGGTTGGCCTGGAGGGC
>JAKORQ010000258.1 GCA_029777755.1 Planctomycetota bacterium | reverse complement strand
TGCATCTCCCACCTTGATCCTTGCCTTCACATTCTCCCGGCCAAAGCTCGCAAGGATTGCTTCAAACGCATCTCCCTTGCGCCACAGCGATGGTTTCGTGAAACTGACTCCCGCCAGCGGCGATGTCGGTTTGGCCACCGCGATCCGCTGGAACATTCCCGGCGAAGGAGCTCCCGATGCTCCACGTCCAAAGTAGATGCGCCGCTGGCTACGCCCCGGGTCGCTGTCGTTTACCTGAACACAAATGCCGAACGCCTCGGACACGCCCGGCTGTAGGCCGTAGTCTGACCACGGAAAGAAAAGGTCGTACGTGGTGAGATGATTCTCATCGTCACGCGTGACGGCCGGCGCCAGGTCCGGGCGATCGTTCAAACCACCCGGCCGCCCGTGGTAATAGGCCCACGCCTTCGGACCGCCTGATGTCAACGCAAATGCCATCGCGGAAACCGTCGGCCCCACAAACGACTCATGCCGCTCGCGCACGCCCACCCCCGCCGCGCTTGCGTCATACCCGGTCTGTATCGCATCCCCATCCCCGCTCGCCCCCTCGGTTCTCGTGTTGATGTGCTCGCGATCACGTACCACCACATGGACGTAAACGCCCTTCTCATCGGCCGCAAACCAGCCGCGCGCTGAGGGGTCATCATCCACGTCGCCTAGGGTGAATGCAGGCTCGCCCTGCTTCCAGCTCTCGTCGCCGTCGGATATCCACGGCGCGGTTATGTCGGCCGGCGGGCCAGCGGGAGCGGGCAGAATCTCGATTCCCGCCTGCGCAAGGATCGCCGAGAGAAAGCCAATCGCGGCACCTAGCCGGCTTACCGTTCGCATCCGTGGACCTCCTGATCGGGTGAATCTTCCCCTTTTATCAACCGGCCGCTGGCGGCTCAAATAATAAACGACACAGGAATGGACCTGTCGCCATTCCTGTGTCGCGATTTTCTCGATGTGGGAAGATCAGTGAACTAGAAAAGCTCGGCAAGCACCTTCTGGGCCGCCGCCACGCCTGCACCGATCTGCACGTTGTAGCCAAGCTTCTTGAGCGTGAACTCAATGGCCGCCACCACCGCCAGGCAGTCATAGACATCCGTGTAGCCCATGTGGTTGACGCGGAAGATCTTGCCTTCCATCGTGCCCTGGCCACCGGCGATGTGGATGTTGTGCGTCTTCCTGAGGGTGCCGCGGAAGTCCTTGTCGCTGATCCCCTCGGGATAATAAACCGCCGTCACCGAGTTAGCCGGCATGGAGGAGAACAGCTTCAGCCCGATCGCCTGCATCGCCTGGCGGAAGGCCTCGGCGATCGTCCCGGTGCGCTTGCACACACCTTCAATGGTCTCGTCCTTGATCATCTTCAGGCTCACGCCCAGCGCCTCGATGAGCGTGTTGGCCGGGGTGTAGGGGGTATCGCCGGCTTCGATGCTCTTGGCGTATGCCTTGATGTCGAGATAGAACTCGCGGACCGACTTGTTCGCCTCAACAGCCTTCCAGGCACGCTCAGAGAAGGCCACGAACGCCAGGCCCGGCGGCAGCATCAGCGCCTTCTGGCTGCCGGTAATGGCCACGTCCACGCCCCACTCGTCCATCTTGAACTCCATCGCACCGATGGAGGTGATGCCATCGACAATCACCAGGGCATCAGGGCTGCTGCTGGCGCGAACCGCCTTGCAGATACCGGCGAGGTCGGAAACGGTGCCCGTGCTGGTCTCGGAGTGCACCAGGATGACCGCATCAAACTTCTCGGCCTTCAGCTCGTTGGCGATCATCTCGGCGGTAGCGCCCTGGCCGTACTCAAGCTTGAGATCCTTGTGCTCAATACCGTACTGTCCACACACCTTGGACCAGCGCTCAGCGAACTTGCCGTTCACCACGCAAAGCGCCTTCTGCCCGGGCGCGAGGGAGTTAACGATGCCGGCCTCGGCCGCGGACGTGCCCGAACCGGTGATGGTGAACACTGTCCTCTTGGTCTGGAACACGTACTGCAGCGCCGACTGCACCTCTGCAAACATGGCGCGGAAATCGGCAGTACGGTGATGATGAACAGGCTTCGCCAACTCCAGCAACGTCGCTTCGGGCACGCTGGTGGGGCCTGGCGTGTACAGACGGTATTTCATCAGCATATTGCGCAACTCCTCGGGGGTTAGTTGTGTAAGCGGGCGGGGACCCGGCCGCAGGGACGAAGTTTTAACCGCGACTGCCCCCTTCTGGCAACACCGGCGAGTTCGCTTGATCGATCGCTCTGCCTGACAGCATGAATCCGCATGGCAATCGTGCGATTTGCCTCACTCAGCCTCGGTGGCCTGCGCCGCCGACTCGGCAGCGACCTGGCGATATCCCGGCGACTTGTAGTTGATCCCGGCCACTCCCGGCGGCACGAAGTCACCGCCCGGCGGCGTACCACGCTGCACGTCCTTCCATATCGGGTCGTTCTTCGGCCAGAGCATCAGCTCCGGCCATTGGCGATTCGGATCCATCGACTCGGCCCAGACATCCTGCGTCTGGATCGGGTACGTACCCAATTGCCAGTAGGTGTAAGCACCGGTCTTGAGATTAATCCTGCGCAAGTCAAACAGCTTCACCTTCCCTTCCTTGAAATGCTGGAAGGGAGCGAGAAAGAAACCCTGGTAATCACTGATGCCAGTGAGCTTGTCGATACGCAGCTCGCTGGGGCCGGCCCATGTCTGCACCACATCGGCATGATGTCCCTCGCGGGTGCCGCGGAGATTCTCCACGCGAACGTTCTGGATCTGTAGGATGGCGCCCGGGGCGCGAAGATCGATGTTAAACCCCTCGGCCGGGTTCGCGCCGGTGATCAACAGCCCCTCAATGTGCACCGTGCCGGTGGAGCGATTGACATATACCGCGCGGCGCTCCAGCGCCCCGCTTTCCTCCGGCGAGATCTCGTCAAAGCGGATTTCACCGCCAATGAGAACGACATTCCTTCCGCCACTGATGCCAAGGCCACCACTTACCGTCAGCGGCTCATCAGGCATCTTGATGATGTAGTCCTTGTCCAGATCGAATTTCAGATGGGCCGGCGATTTCCATGTCGCCCGCTCCCTGATGATCTGCGCGATGTCAATGGTCTGCGGATTCTCAAGATTCGGCGGAGCCCAGGTGAGCAGATCATCTTCCTCAGCGGCAAAGCATACTGACACACAGGCACAGACCGCCGCCATCAACCAGCGTGACAAGCTTCCCATCGCCCTGACTCCTTCGTGCGCGACGTTGGATCGCCGCGCGCATATGACCCCTGTACCGACAGCAAGGCCACCATCCAAGGCGGCCTTGCAGATGAACTCGTGATTCGCTCAGCCCGCTAGAAGCTGTCTCCCGGATAGCCTGCGGGAGCGCCGGTAAACGTCATCCATGCGTCATGCGTCGTGTTCGGCGGAGCGCCGTAGTAGCGGGAGAGGAACTCCTTGTAGGGAATCGACTCGGCGTGACCATCACCGAACACGAAATTGGCCGACTGGTTCGGATGCCCCTCAAAAGTGGGGTTGCTGGAAGCCTTCACCGGGCGGTACGGCCACGGGAAGCGATTGCCGGACTTGAGGATCATGTCAACGCGGCTGTCAAACTGCCAGCCGTTGTAGAAGCTGACGCGGCCATCGGTGAACCAGAATTTGTCCGGGCTCAGGTGGCGGACCTTCGGGACACTGGGCGTGTAGTACCAGGCGCCGTTGCGGGTCTGGCCGGCAAATGTGACGGCGTTCCGCTCGCGCCAATCGCCGCCCAGGTAGATGTTGATGCTGTAAGTGCACGCCACCGCGTTGTGGTCGCGCAGGTACCCGATGGAGCCCATCACCTGCGGGCAGTGCAGCACGGTGCCGCTTCGCTGATAGCGCCCACCGAGCATCTCCTTGATGAACTTGTCAGACCAGGTGTCCGTGGAAAGATGGTAATAGCCCACACCATTGACGAAGTCGGTCGTGCCATTGTGCGGCAAAACACCCTTCCAGGTTTCAGCATACATGAATGCCCACAATGCAATCTGGCGAAGATTGGATTGGCAGGCCACTGAATTGGCCGATTGCCTCGCCCGCGCCAGCGAGGGAAGCAGGATCGCCAACAGCAGAGCTATGATGCCGATCACAACCAGAAGCTCTACGAGCGTAAACGCCCGCTTGCCGCGGCCATTGCTGAGCTGAAGAAGTGTGTGCCTGTACATTTCACTCTCCACGCAAAAGAAGTGTCCAGACCTGGCTCGGACTGGAGTCCGATTTGCCAAAAGGATAGCCCGGCGAACTGGTCGACCAAATCCCAAAATGCGGAAATGTTTTCCCAATATGCGTCAGCTCTTCGATCACGAATGCACGCGATACTGACGCCGATATGTAGTGGGCGTCATCCCCAGGCGCTTCTGAAAGGTCATGCTCAGTTGCTTGCCAGTCCCGAAACCTGACTGCTCGGCGACGATCGACATGGGCAGGTCGGTGCCGCTTAGCAGATCCTTCGCCCGCTGCAGACGAACGCGCAGCAGTTCCTCGAACGGCGAACGCTTGTACACCGCCTGAAACTTCCTCTCCAGTGACCTGCGCGACAGGCCTATGTCGTCCAGCAGTTGCTTGATCCCGATCGGGCGGTGGGCATTCTGGTGAATAAACCGGACGGCCGCCGCCAGGTCAGGGTCGGCGATGGCGAGCACATCAGTTGAGTTTCGCGTCACCACATGCATGGGCGAGAACAGCAGTGGCTCCTTTGGCGGCTCCCCGCCCGCGATGAGATGCGCCAGCATCTTCGCCGCCTCGTAACCGATGCGCTCCAGTGGCGTCTTCACACTGGACAGCGGCGGATGCGCCAGCCCGCAGAACAGGTCATCATCATCCACGCCAAGCAGCGCGATGTCCTCGGGAATTCGCAGACCGCTCTGCCGGCAAATGTCCGAGATTCGCAGGCCCATCGAGTCATTGGCCGCGAAAACGCCGCATGGCCGGGGCAACTGCAACAGCCACTGCCGTAGCCGCGGCTCGGCCGTCCATGCCCATACGCTGGCGGCATCCAGCGGGTGAGGATCGTGGTGACTGTCGCAATCAAAACCAAACTCTGCCAGCGTCTTCTTGAAGCCGACTTCGCGCTGATTCGAGAAGGCGAACTTCGAGCATCCCACAAATGCAAAATGCTGGAAGCCTCGTTCCAGCAGATGCCGCGCCGCCATCTCTCCTACCGCCAGGTCATCCACCCCCACCATCGGCAGGTGTATCGACTCGTCAGTGTTGGCGAAGCTGACCACCGGTATCCCCAGCGTGCCAAGCAGATGCGGCATCTCATCGCTGTAGACAAACGCCAGCGCCCCTGCCGGGCGCCATGTCTGCACCATCAGCAGCAGATCGTTGGTGCGGGCGGCCATCCCAAACACCCAGTTGCGCGCCTGGTCCGCGTAACTCTTGATGCCACGCAGCACGCCGCGGTAATAGCCCGAGTCCGGGCGCATAAGAAGTGCAATTGGCAGGAACTTATCCACGATCGCCCATTCTAGATAGGCCCTGACTATATTTGAACTGAATTCCCGTTTTGCGACAAAGATTACTCTCGTGTCAGGCGTCCCAATCAACAAGGGATGGCGTCTACAATGCCATGATCGGGGAGGGAGTATGCCACAGAAACTTCGGATCGCCTTCATCGGCGCGGGGTTTGTGAACTTTGGCGGCGGCGAGGGACCTTGGGACCACGCCAGCCGGCTGGAGAGACTCAACGATGTGCTGGTCAGCGCTATCTGCGACGCCGACCAGGAGAAAGCTCGCTCCCAGCTTTACCGTCGTCAGCACGGCGCAAACCCTGATATCTACAGCGGTTGCAGAGTACTCGGAAGCTGGCGGGAAATGCTGGCCAGCGACCGACCGGATGCGGTGATCATCGGCCTGCCGCCGGTGGCACATGGCAGGATGATCGGCGAGGCGGCCGTCGAGCTGGAGTGCGCCAGGGCCGGCGTTCACATGCTCATCGAGAAGCCGCTGGCATCCGGCGACCCGGGGGAAGTGCGCGAGCTGGCTGCCGCTCTTACGGAGGCCAAAGCCCCCGGCGGAGGGCCGCTGATCACCAGTGTCGGCTACATGCTTCGCTATCACGACATGGTAGATCACCTGCGTGATAGGTTGATCGAGAGCGAGAAGCAGGGTCGGCCGCCCTGCGTTTTCCTGGGCAGGTACGCGGCCGCCTACCAGTACATCCTCTCCCCGGCCTTCTGGGACAGGCGACTATCCGGCGGGCCGATCATCGAGCAGGCCACTCATTTCGTAGACCTCGCCCGCTACCTGCTTGGCGAGATCGACCTGGAGAGCGTCGTCGCAAGCCAGATCTCCGCAGGCGACACCCTCGGGAACCTGAGCGCCATGCCGCGCGGCCGATCCGGCAGGGGAATGGATGAGGATGTACCGTCCGACCAGCGCATCGCACGGGTGACGCTGGCACAATGGCGCTTTACATCCGGCGCCCTGGGATGCCTGGCACACTCGGCCCTGCTGCATGGCAAGACATACGACACCGAACTGGAAGTGTTGGCCGACGGACTGCATGCGGTGCTGACCGATCCCTACTCCGATGCCTGCCAGCTACAGATCCGCTCGGGAGGATTCCGCTCTGCCCCCGTGCCGGCTGACGGGATGAATGACCCGTACCTCGCCGAGATGGAGGCATTCATCAGCGCAATTCGCGAAGGCAGGCCGGAACTGGTCCGCTCACCCTACCAGGACGCGGCGAAGACCTTCGAGGTGACATGCAGAATCACGGCAGCCGCTATGAGGTGATCTGTCATCTGCAGAGCAAAGATACCGATCAACACGAACCGTGACATTCCATCACTGGCTACGGCAGTTGAAAAGAAACTGTCGAAGCCGCGATGCCCGATCTCGCCGCCTATCATCCGCCACACTGGCGCAGATAGTTTTTCGTCCGTAATGAGAGAAGGACATGAACATCCTGCTGTGGATCATCCAGATTCTGGTCGCACTGCACACAGCCACCGGGGCGGTGTGGAAGTTCTCCAATTCCCCCGAGCAGACCATGCCCTCACTCAAGGCGATCCCCCACGGCGCGTGGATTTCCATGGCAGTGGCCGAGCTGATAGTGAGCCTTTTGCTGATCGTCCCCGCGTTCTACCGTCCCATGGCCTGGCTGATCCCCCTCGCCGCCGCCTTCATCGTGGTGGAGATGCTTCTTTACGTCGCGTTACAGATGAGCGCCGGCGACACCACCACCGGCCCCATCGTTTACTGGCTGGTAACAGCCGCTATCTGCGCCTTCCTGGCCTACGGCCGCTGGTCGCTGAAGCCTCAGTAGCCGGCGTCGGCACTTGCATCACATAGACGCCAGAGCATTAGACCGCTGCCCACCCATGATGGGCCTCACATCTCTAGGTGCTTCAGCAATCCCGCTTCCATGCGTTCCTGGGCCTCGGGTTTGCGGATGTACAGCGGCGTGAGCTTGAATGGGTCGGCGAATGCGCCGCGTTCGATCAGTTGCTGTGCCAGGTGAACTACGTTCGACGCCTTGGGATACCAGAGCTCTTCCGGCGCGATCGTAATTCCTTCCTTCGTGCTTTCCTCCCCCTGGTCCTTCGATCCTCCCTCCTCCACCCCTGCCGCCAGCAGGTGCTGCATGTGGTACTTCACACCCTCGCCCAGCACGAGCAGTGGCCGGGGAGACTTCGCAAGCAGAACCGGCAGATGCACCAGATGCGGAGCAATTACCTCGTCGAAAGCCGCGCCGGCTTTGTGAGACTGGCGGCGGTAGACCGCGGCGAAGACTTGGTCGCGCTTGGCGTCGAGGATAGGCGTCACGTATTTCGCGTCGTGGGGCGCGTTTAACGCCATCACCGGCATCGTCGGGACGGCGATCAACTTCGCCCCCGTTGCGAAGCAGAACGACTTGGCGAGCGTCACCCCAATGCGCAGGCCGGTAAATGAACCCGGGCCGATTGAAACCGCCACTCCATGTATGTCGCGTGGCGAGATACCCAGTTCCTGGCAGGACTGCTGGATCAGAGGCAGGATCATCGCGGCATTCTGCAGGCCATGGGCAAAGCTTTTCTCGGCGACGATCGTGCCATCGTCACAAAAAGCTATCGACCCCTGCCTCGAACTGGTCTCAATCGCAAGCAACATGCGCACTGATCATACGGAGAGGCAGCCATCCGGCCAGTCCCGGCTCAGTCGGCGCTGCGCATCAGTAGGATCGCTCCGCTGACCTTGCCCTCATCGTCCCGCGCCGGGATGACACGCACCATCACCGCCCCTACCTCGCCGGACTTGAGCATCACCGGGCGCAGCATCTCCGGCACCTCCTGGCCGCGCTCGAAGATGTCGCGAATCTCCCGGTCGAAATCATGCCGCAAATCGGGTGGTATGACTGGAAACGGCTTGCCGATGACCTCATCGGACGACCATCCCAGCAGTTTCTCGGCCGCGTGGTTCCACAGCTCAACATTGGTGGATGTATCCACCACAACCAGCGCCAGCGGCACGGCGCGGATGATCGAATGCAGCAGCTTGCGGTACTGCTCATTGCGCTGCTGGAGCTTCTCCTGCTCCGTGCAATCGATGACAAACGCCATGACGACGTCGTCGCCCCGATTGATCGGAGCGCCACCGATGAGGACAGGCACACGATGGCCATCCTTGTGGAGGTAGTGCTTG